>NZ_BMKZ01000041.1 GCF_014644735.1 Caldalkalibacillus thermarum
CCGTATCCCGGCGAAGTTTCACGTACAAGCCGTCCAAATATAAGACAGAATAACGTTTGGATAGTGGACGATGGTGCCATTTCTCGATGTCTTCTTTCACGACATCGGTAATCCGGCTGATCGTCGCAGGAGAATAGGTGCTTCCTAGAATTCGTTCAATAAACTTGCCAATTTCCCGTGTACTCATGCCACTTTGATACATCCTGATGATGGCTTCCTCCAGCCAGCCCGTGTGGCGTTGATAAGGGGCAAACAACTGTGTTTGAAATTCCCCGTTTCGGTCTCTTGGAACCAAAAGACCCTCAATCCGGCCATATTGTGTATCTAGATTTCGCTGATAGTAGCCGTTTCTCATATTCGGCGTTCCAGCCTGTTCGATTTCGAGGAAATTTTTGATTTCTTCCCGCATAATCAGTTCTAATTTTTCTTTTACAAACTGACGAATGACACTTTCCAGTTGATTTGCCCAGTCGACATTCGGTATACTTCTTTTAGACATAGGTAGGGTACTCCTTTCTCTAAGATTTTTGATCCTATCAGAGAATACCCTACCTTTTTTCTTTTGTTCTAGCAAAATGCTTTACACAAACTTTTATACATCATCGATTAACAAAAACCAAAAGAATATCATAATCACGATCAATAGCTGACTCATATGATCACCTCATCGGGTAAGGGAAGATTCAATTTTGAAAGGGCTTGATTAAGATCTCCCACTTCCTCTATTCTGTACTCAACAGCCCAGTCAACATAGTTTACATTGATTCTGGATAACACAATGATAAGTCCTTCTCTCCCAGTGTTCTGCAGCAAAATTAGCACTCCCTTGTCATCGGGGGAACACACTAGGTCAAACCTTTTGCGCGTCGCTTGGAGACATACCTGGAGCACCTTTTTAATTAAAGCTGTTCTGGCAACATCCTTAATCAAGGGGCTGCTGTACAGATAGACCAAATAGGCTGTTTCATTTCTCCGTTTAGCTGTTGTTTCGATTATCTTAGCCTGCTCTAAAAATTCACTATAGGTCAGGGCTCCTGATGTATCATCATACCTTTTGAGCCGCTCAACTTGTTTTTTCAGATTTTGGTTAAGCTGGATAAGTTCTTTCATGGTAGCATAAGTCAGCCACAAGAGAAGCAGGACACCAAAAAACAACAAGTTGGCGGCTATAAACTGGAGCTGTTTCAAATCAACTATACCCTGAAAAAATGAAACGCTTGTCAATATGAATCCGTAGGCCAAAGACACAGTAAGGATGTAAAGGAAATTAATCCGGTTAGGCAAGAAAGCCATCACAAGAGCTGAAAAACCTAGTATGGACAGATTTACAATATTCAACGGTGGGGTTAGCCAATAATGACTGATCAGGAGTAAAGTGAGCAGGGTATTGGATGCAATCCATCCCTTTCTCATAGTATCATCCTCTTCCCACTAATATTATGAATATTAGAGAATATTTATTTCTGGATTAAAAGAGTAAGATTTGTATATAACTTATGAATTATACTCTTAATCCGTGATAAAAAGAGTCTATAATCTTTTTATCCCTTATTCCCGGATCATTGGGACTGATTGCCAATATAAATTATATCAACGGGATGATTCCTTAGCATTTGTTTCAGTAACAAATCTTTTAATTATACATTTTTAACCACCCTTATTGTGCTTGGCTTGGCAGATTGCCATGAGATCATTCCCGCCTTTTTCAGCTTGACAAGGTGTTCGTGATTAGTTGAAGGCTAAGACACACCTACTGTTTCACATAATTCCCGGATTGAGTGTATACTTTTAAACAAAGGAGAGATTCTTAATATGTGCGGCAGATTTACCCTTACTGCAGATGAAAATATAGTCTTAGATCGGTTTAATGCTACTAAAGCAAATGATTTTGAATATGTAAGGCGTTACAACATTGCTCCCAGCCAAACTGTGTTAGCCATTGTCAATGACGGGGAGAA
This sequence comes from Caldalkalibacillus thermarum, assembly GCF_014644735.1. Taxonomy (NCBI): domain Bacteria; kingdom Bacillati; phylum Bacillota; class Bacilli; order Caryophanales; family Bacillaceae; genus Caldalkalibacillus; species Caldalkalibacillus thermarum. Next base: position 1,959 of record NZ_BMKZ01000041.1, read on the forward strand.
AAACCGTCTCGGCCAGTTGCGTTGGGGCTTAGTTCCATTTTGGGCTAAAGACATAAAGATGGGTTATAAGATGATCAACGCCAGAGCAGAAACACTGGCAGAAAAGCCAGCCTTTAAACATGCTTTTCTCAGACAACGTTGCATCATTCCGGCAGATGGATTCTATGAGTGGAAAAAAACACCGAATGGAAAGCAACCAATGAGAATTAAACTGAAATCAGATGAGGTTTTCGGTTTTGCGGGGCTGTGGGATCGGTGGAAATCACCGGATGGGACAGTTGTTCACTCCTGTACCATCATTACTACAGAGCCAAACGAACTTATGGCAGAAATTCATAACCGGATGCCGGTGATTCTCCGAAAAGAAGATGAGGAAACTTGGTTGGATAGAAGTATTGAAGACACTTATTTGCTACAGGATCTTTTGAAGCCATTTCCAGCTGATGAGATGGAGGCCTATGAGGTTTCCACGCAGGTTAATTCACCAAAAAACGAGGGTCCTGACCTCATAACTAAAATATAGGCCTGAACCCTCTAAGTCTTTCTTCCCACTCATTAACCTTTGGCCAATAATATCAGCCACCATCAATATGATGGCCATAATAATAGATTACATTATTAAATCCTCCCAAGAAGCTCGCTAATACAGCTTTTTTAGCTATACAAAAGAAAAAGCGGGCCAGGAGAAGCGATCTCACAAGCCCGACCAAGGTCATCCTTGGCGAAATACACCTATAGGCCAAGGATACTATGAACGGGCAGCTCATGGCTAGCATCTTCAGCCTCACGGCTGAGAATATCTCTTCCATCCCTTGGTGAACATCCAGACTGTATCGGTCATGAATCAAGGGCGAGCTCGGGCGATAGCCTTTACCCTTGTTAATAATGGCCTATACAGTCTACCCTTCCCGATGGGATGGAGGAATCAAAAATATGTGACAGATTCACTGACGAATTAGTATGACATTTCACTGACGCTTTACATTTATCTTGACATCGCTTCGATCGTGGTCACTAAGTAACTTCTGTCCACTTCGTTCAGGATTTCTTTCTGCCTGAGTACTAAAAGTGTTCTGTTACAAAGTGCTCTGCGATTGTTTTCTGAACCAGTCTATGGTTTGCCGAATCGCCTCCGTATGGGGGGTAAACCGGAAATCTGGGAAAGCTTGAGTAAATTTTTTTCCATCCAATACAAGGGGTTGCTCGAATTCATAGAGCAATTCCACAAACTCTTTTATCTCCGCATTGAATATGGCGGCCAGATGAAGCAGCGTTCGGCCGGCAACGGATACTTTGGCCATTGTTCCCGCTTGATTGGCAATGTTGGTGACAAACTGTCTTCCCGTCAGCGGCCCTGCACCCGGCACATGCCATTCCTGACCATGGGTGGTCTGTTCCGAGCCCAACAGGATGGAAGCCCGTGCCGCATCGCGGATAAAGATGAGATCATGATCCACATCCGCATTTCCTGGCCAAAATGTCCGTTTCCCTTTGATAGCCGCTGTAAAGATCGGTCCCATCAGCCTGTTGTTGACACCAGGACCAAAAAAGTCAGGAAAGCGGGGGATGACAACCGATACATCCCCCCTGACATGGGCCTGAAGCAATTTCTCTTCAAGCGCGTTTCTGAGCCGACCTTTTTTTGTTTGTGCTGCCTTGGGATGGTCTTCTGGCGCAGGCACTTCCTGAAAGGGACCGTAGCCATACACATTCCCCGGGAAAACAAGGACATTTCCTTTTCCGCGGCAGGCTTTTAGGACTGTATCAAGCATGCAGGGCAAAACATTTTGCCAGTGTTGATAAGGCACGTTGGCACAATGATAAACTACCGCACCAGGTTGAATGACCGCAGATATACTTTTGGTATCGCAAATATCCATCTGGAGCAACTCAAGGTGTTTATTGGCTGAAGGTGTCCATTTCTTTTTATTCCTGACAACGGCCTTAACTTGCTTACCTTCAGAAATTAATTCTTGGACAATGGCCATTCCCAGCGCACCTGTCGCTCCCAAAACGATGTGCTGTTTCATATTAAACTCACCTGTAATGAATTTTCTGTGTCTAACATGTAGATTACGCAAAAACTTTGCCTTTGATATACTCGATTCCCTCAGCGATCATCTGTACTGTATGGCAGATATGTTCCTCGGTGTGGTTAGCTGTTACAAAGAAGCGAAGACAAGCTGACTGCTCGGGTACAGCCGGATAAAGGATAGGATAAACATAGATGCCTTTGTCAAACAAGTACGCTGACAGTTTTAACGCTTGCTCCGAATCCCCAATCACAATTGGGATGATTGGTGTGTCAAAACTTAGCCCGGTATTTAAACCTTTTTCGCGACAAAGTTCTAAGAATAGTTTCGAACGTTGATGTAAACGGCATACATAGGACGAATCCTCTTCCAGAATACGGAGCGATTCCAGTGCAGCGGCAGCATTGGCCGGGGTAATACCTGCACTGTACACAAAGCTGGCTGATAAATATTTTAAAAACTGAATTGTCTCTTTACTGCCGGCAATATAGCCTCCGCAACTGGCCAATGACTTGCTCAACGTGCCCATTAGAAAGTCTACATCTTCAGGATTAACGCCAGCATATTCACAAATACCTCGTCCGGTTTGACCGACAGTCCCAATGGAGTGTGCTTCGTCTACTAGTAACATTGCCTGATATTTTTGTTTCATTTCAACGAATTTCTTAAGGGGGGCAATATCACCATCCATACTATAGGCTCCTTCCAGGACAATCAACACCCGTCTGAAGTTTGACCGCAACGATTTTAACAGATGTTCTGCCTCTTGCCAGTCATTATGAGCAAACTGCCTTCGTTTTGCCCCTGATAAAAGACAACCTTGTATAATGCTATTGTGGACTAATTCATCATGCAAAATCAGATCCTGGCTATTCACCACACTAGCAATGGTAGACACATTAGTGGCATGTCCCGATGTATAGACGACAGAGTCTTCTGTACCTATAAACCGGGCAATGGCTCTTTCAAGCTCACGGTGAAGTGGGATTTCTCCTGACAACAAGCGACTGGCCGATACTGATGTGCCATAGATGCGAATGGCATCCATAGCGGCCTGTTTGACGCGAGGATGTCCGGCAAAACCTAGATAGTTATAGCTGGAATAGTTAATGTATGTTGTTCCTTCAATCTCAACAACCTCTCTGTTTTCACCTTCATGCAGGCGAAAATATGGATTTTCAACAGGGGCCTGGTTCATTCTCTGCAACAATTCAACATATTCAGGAAACTCTTCTATGCGACATTGAGGAATGACAGCTTTACACTGAATATTGACACGGGAATTCTCTCCCTTCTCATCTTGTTCATCACCAGAAATGTGTAACGTCAGATCTATGCCACATTCCCTGGCCACATAAGCAATAAGCTGTCCCACCTGGACATCTTCGGTGTTTTCAAATACGTCCCGGGGTGATGAAATGAAGGGAAAAGCCTGTCCAAGGGCACTTAGTAATTCCATTATCATCAAAGAATCCAATCCGAGATCACTAATCAAATAATGCTCATCTTTTACCTCGGCCACTGAATAAGGCGTAATGTCTGTCAGTATGGTTAACACTTTCTGTCTTATTGCTTCTCTGTTCGTATCATTCTTCTTAATCTGGGTTTCTCTTGCTTGTGCATATTGTCCATCTGGTGGAGGCAACAGGCATTCAAACTGGCGAGCCAACGCTTGGCTCTGCAGTTGCAGAGCTTCAGCTTGTTTCTCAACAATTTTTAGCACATCTAAAGTAGTTATGTTACTCATCGAATAACAACCTCCAAACGTACCATTATTAACTATTGTCACGGGTGTAATTTGATGGCAAATTGTTAAGACAAAGGTTGAGCACCTTGCCTTGATTATTGATGGTGTTGATGTGTTTTTCTATGATGGAAAGCCATTCATTGGAGACATTCCCTTTGTCATTAGATAGAGGGACGGGATGGGTAGCAACGTCCCAATAAGACTTATGAGAAAAGGCATAGGTCGGCACACCCACTTTTGTCCGTTGATACGATTGATCAAATCCTTCCCAATCAATCTTATAACCTGCTTCATAGAGCATGGCCAAACCAGTTGTGATGGACTTCCAGTCATCTTGATCCTTTTTGTTCAGACTGGTTATCCACCCGTGCGTTTGAGGGCCCAGACAGCTTTTTGCCATCTGAATAAGCTGGCCTGCTCCCATTTCAATAAAGATATACTTGCGGTCTTTAAACATATCCATGCAGTCTTTAAACAATACTTTTTCCCTAATTTGCAAGGTCCAGTACTTGGCCGATGTTCCTTCCGATAAACGTGTACCAGTCAAACTTGAAATGAACGGAATATTAGGTTTGGTATAGTTCACTTGGTCAGCATACTGCTTAAATTCATCCAATATCGAATCCATCAAGGGAGAGTGAAATGCGCGAGAAACTTCTATAAATTTTGCCTCTATACCTTCCTGCTCCAGTTTTGCGGCCAGAGCTTCCAGCCTGGACCGGACACCAGAGACGACAACGCTTGATGGCGTATTGACAGCTGCAATATCGATTTTATCATGGGAGACAAGATATGCTTTGATATCTGATTCACTGGCCCGGACAGCCAACATGGCACCTTCCGTATCCGTTTGCTGCATCAGTTTCCCCCGCAGGGCAACCAGAGAAAGGGCATCTTCCAACGATAACATGCCTGCAGCCACTGCTGCTGCATACTCACCGATGCTGTGTCCAACAACATAATCAGGTGTAATACCAAACGATTTCCACAGCTCTGTCAGTGCGTATTGAATCGCAAACAAAATGGGTTGCGTGTTTGCCGTTTGATGAATCTGCTTGCTCTCTTGCTCTTGTTCGGTATAGAGAATGTCCAAAATGGACAGGCCATGGTTGGATTTAAGATATGTGGCACATTTCAATATGGCCTCTCTAAACACCGGTTGACTTTTAAAAAGTGTATACCCCATCTGCAGATATTGTGATCCTTGGCCACTATAGAGGAATACAATAGGTGCTGGAGATTTTTCTATCAAAGCGGCAGCCTTACCCGCATCACCCTGTTTTTTTTGATTTTGCAACCAGCGCTGCAATTTCTTTTTACCTTCAGCCTTAGAACTTAGTGTAACAGCCAGGCGATGGGCAAAATGTTCCCTTTTGGCGTTGGTTGTATAGCATATGTCAGCTATATTTTCCTTTGTTTTTTCAAGATAGGTTACATATTTACGGACTTGTTCCTGAAGTGAGCGAGGGTCTTTTGCTGACAGGGCCAGTACATGCCGACTACGTGAAAAAAAGGAAGTATCCAGCCGCTTGGAATCATATTCGACTACGGTCACGTGTGCGTTTGTTCCCCCAAAGCCAAATGAACTGACGCCAGCCACCCGGTTTTCTGTCCATGACCAAGACATTTTTTCGGTTGGAACAAAGAGTGGAGTCTCGTCAATTTTGAAATTATGGTTTAAACGTTCGACATGAAGATGGGGCGGGATGACCTTGTGTTTTAGCATGAGCGCCACTTTAATCAAACCAGCAATACCGGCAGCCGCCTCCAAATGGCCTATATTGGTTTTAATTGAACCTAGAGCACAACGTTGCTCCGGTTTGCGTCCAGGCACCAAAACTGATTTTAATGTGTTAACCTCAATCGCATCACCCAGAGCAGTTCCAGTGCCATGAGCCTCTATGTAGCTAACTTCAGTAGCTCGAAGGCCTGCCCGTTGCAACGAAGTTTGAATCACTTCAGCCTGAGCCGGTCCACGCGGGGCGGTTAAACCATTGCTGTGGCCATCCTGGTTAACGGCTGACCCCTTAATTACAGCATAAATTCGGTCCCCGTCCGCTATTGCATCGTCCAATCGTTTTAGCAACACAACACCGCATCCTTCTCCCCGTACATAGCCGTCTGCCTTTTCGTCAAAGGTTTTACATCTGCCGTCTGGGGCCATCATTCCGGCCTGAGAAAAGGATATATACATTTCTGGCGATAACAGCACATTCACTCCGCCGGAAATAGCCAAATCAATTTCTCTCCATTGTAAGCTTTTACATGCTTGGTGTACGGCCACCAATGAAGAAGAACAAGCGGTATCAATTGCCATGCTCGGTCCTGTAAACTCGGTCCTGTAAAATTGAAGAAGTAGGACAGGCGGTTTGCGGCAATGGAGAGAGCATTTCCGGTACCGGTAAAAGCATCTATCTGTTCAGTAGTACGGTTCAAATAGGAATATTCATTGGTGCTAATGCCGATAAAAACCCCCGTGTTGGACCCTGCCAGATTAGAGGGCACGAATCCTCCATCTTCCAATGCCTCCCAAGTTACTTCCATCAATATCCGCTGCTGGGGATCCATTTTCTCTGCTTCCTTTGTGTTTATATTAAAAAAAGAAGCATCAAAGCCACGTATATCCTCAATAAATCCTCCCCACCTAGTGTATGTTTTACCTTTTTTTCCTTTTTTAGCATCATAGTATAAAGACACCGGCCAGCGGTCATTGGGCACTTCCCTAACCGCATCCATTCCGTTCAGCAAGTTTTCTAACAATTCCTCTGCTGAACTGGCTCCAGGAAAACGGCACGCCATCCCCACAATGGCCACTGGTTCATAAGCCATTGGCCTTGTGTTCGTATGTTCAGACAATGCATTCGGTTCTGACTCGCCGGCCAGATAACGGGCCACCAGCCGGATAGAAGGATGATCAAATACCAGCGTAGGCGGACAATAATGTCCCAGCCAATCCTCCAGTTCCCCAGCAATGGCCACTGCCTCTGCAGAATCGAGCCCAAATCGGGAAAAAGGATCTTCAGGATTGATTTGTTGCGGGGAGAGCTTACATTTTTCCGCTATTCTTTTAATCAGCCATTGTTCAATCTCTGTAGGGCTGACCCTGACAGACATAAATTATTCACCCCTATATTCGAGAATTTAGATATTAATCCACTGACCACCGTCAATTGCTTTGAGCATCCCGTTTAAAAACTGATCACGGCAGATGTGATGCTGAATTTTGCCACTGGAGGTTTTTGGAATGCTACCCGGTTTGAGCAGTACAACAGCATACACCTCTAAACCATGCTCATCGGCAATGGCCTGGCGGATTCCTGTAATCAACTCTATGGGGATGATTTTTTTGCGAAACATGCGGTCCACTTCTTGCACAATCACCAAACGCTCTTCTCCCTCCATTTCAACGGCAAATGCGGCCCCAGCACCAACCCGGAAAGCTTCGTGGCTGTGTTGTACCGTATATTCAATATCATGGGCATAGTAATTTCGTCCTCTAATAATTAGAACATGTTTCATGCGTCCGGTGACATAGAGATGACCGTCTTGCATAAAGCCCAGATCACCTGTGCGCAGATAGGGACCCCTTCCTTGTGCTGATTCATAAGCTTCAAATGTTTGGGAAGACAGCGACTGGTTATTCCAGTACCCTTGGGCTACACTAGGGCTTTTGATCCAAATCTCACCAATTTCATCTTCCTTACAAGGAGCCAGCGTCTCAGGATTAACAATCAAAATCTCCTGATCGCTAGAACTGAGACCTGAACTAACAATAATACAGGCATCCGGATGATCTGGGGCTACATTTTCAACTTTATGTTGATTTAACATTTTTTTGGAAACTGTGCATGCCACGGGGCCTTGTTGCCGATCAATGCCAGATACCATCAGGGTCGATTCAGCCAGTCCATAACAGGGATAAAAGGCCTGTTTCTGGAAACCGCAAGAAGCAAACGCCTCTGAAAACCGTTCTATTGTATGCCATTTGACTGGTTCAGCTCCATTAAAGGCCAGGGTCCAGCTACTTAAATCTAACTGCTTCTTTTGTTCCTGTGTGATTTTATCCAAACACATCTCATAGGCAAAATTAGGTCCCCCACTACAAGTGGCTTGCTTTTCAGATATTATTTTCAGCCACAGATAAGGCCGTTTTAAAAAATCAACCGGTGCCATCAAATGAACGGGAAAGCCGACGCAGATAGGTGTGAGAACCCCTCCAATCAGTCCCATATCATGATAGGGTGGCAACCAGATAACTCCTCTATCCTTTTCACTTAAACCGAAAAATTGAGTAATTCGTTGTATGTTGTTCAATAAATTGGCATGGCTTAATAACACTCCTCTTGGTGTAGTTGTTGAACCGGAGGTATATTGAATAAAAGCCACATCTTCAGCCTTATGTTTTCTGCCCAGCCAACTGTAAGCAAATGTATCATCTGCCTCATCACTGGCAATCCATTTCAAACGGGTCAGTTCGTGATAACGAGACACCATTTTTTCAATCAGAGAGCAAATGTTTCGATTAGTAAGTACAAGTGATGGCTCCGCATCATTCACAATAGTATTCAATCTGTTCAACGAACTGTTGGCACGGGGCGGATAGATTGGTACTGCCGAGGCACCGGCATATAAACACCCGAAAAATGCAAAAATATATTCTGGACCGGGCGGGTATACTAGTAGCACCCGCTTCCCTGAAGCATCCAGCATCTGTAGAAGTCCAGCAATGACACGCGCTTTGTGATCCAATTCAGCGTACGAGACATGAACTTCCTGTTTTGCATCTATAAAAAAAGTAAAAGCTGTCTGTGAGGGTGTTGCTTCCGAACGGTATCTTAATATATCAGATATAGACGTCCAAGCATGAAGTGTCATCCTGTTTTGCATTTTGTTTCCCTCCCATTCTCATAACAAAATGATGCACTATGCTCAGGTCCCTTTTTTAATGGAACTGTGACCCACTGTTTACCTTTCCATGTATTGGTGACTGAAGAGGATTGTGAGATGTTTATATCAACCTGAATGTCTTTAATCCGTCTATATTGAAATCCCAATCCGATCGCTTTGATAAAAGCCTCTTTTTGTGTCCACATGCTAAAAAATTGAATGCGTTGTATGTGACTGTCCAAATGTTTGTACAATAGATATTGCGATGGATTAAAAACAAATTTTGCTAAGCATTCATGATTAACGTCCCGCACTGTCTCACAATCAATGCCAACTTGTCGGCCCTGGTAGGATATGGCGATGTAAGAAAAATGATGGGAGTGACTAAGGTTAAAGTGTATGTGCCTGTAATCTGTGAGAACGGGTTTCCCAAAAGGGGTTCGGGAAATGGATATTTGCTTCGGTTCAATAGTGACATAAGCAGAAAGCACAATTCGTAATAATCCATGTGCTGCAACATAACGTTTCATCTGTTTTTTGTCAATCAGCTTCATACTTTGCCTGCGCTCAAGCTCAGAAAGACAGTCATACAGCTTGGCCAAATCCTTTCCTGTCACATCCAGTTGGGCTCTCCATATATCGATGCCAAGCTGGTCATAGGTGCTAATTTTGCTAAGGGATGGGTGTTTGAGAACAGTCATATTCTTCTATCATCCTCTTAAGATTTTGAATGAAGTAGGTTTTTTGCTCCTGCCAATAAAAATGGCCACCGTGATACAAAAACAACTCAAATGTACGATTGGTGTAAGTTCTCCATGCTTTCAAATCGGCGATACTTACAAGCGGATCGCTTCTTCCTCCGTAAACAACTATAGGGATATTGATGGGCGGTGCATTTTGATACCGGTAAAATTGGAATAACATTAAATCCTGCCTTGTTTTATCGACCAAAGAAGGGTGAGAGGTATATCTGTTGTGCACATTATCTTCAGAAACCTGCAATTGCTTTAATACTTGAATCAGTTCAGCCGTGGGCATGTTGATAAAATCTAGTTCCGGAGGGAGCAATCCTAAATGAGGAGCTCGGCAATTTGAGATAAACAAACACTGGGGAAGCGGTCGACTTTTCATCATTAGATGTCTGGTAAGTTCATAACTGATCATCCCTCCCATACTGTGGCCAAAGAAATAATACGATTCATTAGGCTCACTGGGAATGAGCGTTTCAGCGGCAGATAAAATTAGCTGAAGGTGCTCCTCCCATTTTACGCTAGGCGTCGGACGAGGATAGTTAAAAGTGACAATTTTGCAATCTGAATCTAAATATTTCTGCCATTGTCGATATACTAATGTACTGCCACCAGCGTATGTGAAACAAATCACAGTTTTGGGGCACATGGAATATTCTCCCTTTACAGGTTAAAATCATTATCATTAACAATTTAAATTTATATTTATTTTAATTATTTACAAAAAAATCAAAGAGAACCTCACCGAACACTAGGGCAACAAGTTGGCCTACGATCTGCAAGAAATTCTAGAATATTGTGCATTTTCACCCGGTGAAGGAGCAACTTTGGGACGTCAACCGGATCTATTCCCGTGAGGAGACGTAAACCATCCTGGAGCCAGTGCTGCTGGAGACAGAGTTGGCAAGCGATATGGCACTCGTGCAGATGGGATTGACGCTACGACGCTGGATGGAAGAGATCCCTGCTTATCCAAGAGAGCTGCTATTACTAAATGGGAATATTCACCGTAAAACGCCCGTAAAGCAGGTGGAGCAAATTTATCAAGTTTAATATTTTCGCCATTATTAGTATTCATATATTACTTTATTCAATAAATTGAAATTTTTTATCAAAATCTTATTGCTAAATGTAACTCTTGAGTCAACGCGGATAATGACTTTTTATTATTAATTTTATTCATAATAGGAATAAAATGCAAGTTAATATTTTGTAAAATGTTGTTCGTCTTTGATATTGTCATATTGTCATCAGTGAAAATGTCACTATGGGAAAGGAAAGAGTGACATTGAGCAAATAGGATTGTCAGAGTTTACGGTTTTAAAACAAGAAATTACGGAAAATAAAGTTATGATTCAGGTGGAGACATTGGATCCCCCTGAGCGTTGTCCTTACTGTGGTTTTCAAGAGTTGAAAAAGCATGATCAACGCTTGAGAAGAGTACGTGACCTGCCCATTCATAACCGACCGGTTTATTTGATCATCCAACTCAAGCGTTGGCACTGTACCAACTGCCAGGAAATCTTTGATGAGCACCTCCCATCTGTACCAAAAAGCAACATCAAACTCATCGTTTCAGAAAATATGTTTTCGACATGTGTCACGGAGTGACCATCAGTTATGTGAGTCGGCAGGTCCATCTGCCCTATAAGACCGTTGAACGCATTTATTACGACCTCGCTGAACAGGAAATAAATAAAGTTGAATCCTCTCCGGATGTATTGGTATTGATGAAATTGCTGTGCGCAAAGGACATGTTTATGAAACCGTTGTTACAGACTTAGTGTTAGGCCAAGTTCATGAGATGAGAGCCAACCGTGACTATGAATCAGCATTGGATGTCATGAGCACATTTTGTGAGCAAGACATTCACCTCATTGTCATGGATATGTGGCGCCCGTATTATAAAGCGGCCCAAACGTTATTTCCTCATGCTACAATTGTGATCGATAAATATCATGTGGTTCAAAAAGTCAATCAGGCTTTTGATGTGATCCGCAAATCTGTATCTAAAGAGTTGAAAGGGGTAAAGAACGGGCGCTTTGCCTTGCTTAAACGTCATTTCCGTTTAACCGACAAACAAAATAAGAAGCTAGATGAATATCACAGTCAATCAGAGGAGCTAGCCTATGCTTATTACCTGAAAGAGTGGTTTTATGATCTCTATGAGCAACATGACTCTAACCAGGCAGAAACATTCCTAGATACCTGGATTCAAGCAGCCCTTCAAAGTCCATTCAAGCCTTTTCATGATTTCAGCAAGACACTGGTGACTTGGAAAACTCATATTTTAGCCTATTTTCGGTTACCCTATACCAATGCAAGGACAGAAGGTACAAACCATAAGATTAAGAACCTTAAAAGAAGGGCTTATGGCTACCGGAATAGAGAACGATTTAGGTTAAGAGTTAAGCTTGAATGTGGCTGTTTTCAACAAGCTCATTCCCTTCTTCACTTCACCTCAGCATAGATGATGTCGCTTCAAGCCTCAAGCCAAAAGTGCTTGACCCTTTCGCGCCATCATCTCTTGATTGACTAGGTGAAGAAGGAGATTTTACAGCCTATTCAAGGCCCGGAAATGTGCGAGCTCCACAAAAAATGACGAAGAGCCCCTTTGTTTAATATTGGATAAGTGTCCCAGGATCACTGATCTACTAATAGATTAAATGATAATTATAATAATATTCTGATATTAAACAACCTCCGTTGCCATACCTATGTTTACCAGCCCTTGCCGTAATGCAGCTATCCCCTGGCCAACAGCATTGAAATAGATTTTACCATTGATATAGATAAAGTGAAGGTGACTTTTGGAGCATAACATCTTCCCCGAGTTCGACAGTTTGAAACCTTTTTTGGACAAACAAAATTTACAAAATGCTTTTAAATCAAGGCAGATTCGGATGAGTACCCAGAAAAATCGCGAGATTTTCATAGGCACACGTTTGTTAAATTTTTACTTTACAATTAGCTATTTATAATATACAATATAGGCATGTACATACGTCGAGTCACTCGTAAAAACAAAGATGGATCTGTCACCGCTTATCTTCAACTTGCTCATAACGAATGGGATCCGAAGGCCAAATATTCAAAAGCGAAGGTGATCTATTCTTTCGGTCGGGAAGATGAATTGGACCGTGCGGTCCTGGAGCGTCTGGCCAAAAGCATTTCGCGATTCCTTTCCCCTGAGCAAGCATTTGAAGCCAGGGATGCGATTGGAGAAACAGCCGAATTTTTGTTTCAGTCTTACAAACGCCTGGGCGGCGTTTGGATGCTGGATCAGCTCTGGCGCAAATTAGGGATGGATCGGATTCTTCAGCAACTGTTTGCTTCTCGCCATCACCAGCTGGATATCGAACGGCTGATCTTTGCCATGGTGGCCAATCGCGCCCTGGCCCCATCCAGCAAATTAGCCATGGAAGATTGGGTTCGGGAAGAAGTCTACATTCCCGGGCTGTCCCAAGTGGCGAGCCATCAGCTCTATCGAGCGATGGACGAACTGTTGGCTGTTCAGTCTGAGTTGGAGTATCAAGTCTATGGGGCTGTTTCCGACCTGTTGAATCTGGAGGTCGATCTGCTGTACTTTGATACCACTTCCTCTTACTTTGAAGTGGATCCGTCCGAAGCCCCGGAAGAAGATACGTTTCGGAAACAAGGGTTTTCAAAAGATAAACGGCCGGATCTGTTGCAGGTGGTGATTGGCCTTGCCGTGACGCGGACAGGGATCCCCATCCGCTGTTGGGTTTGGCCAGGGAACACGATGGACATGACCGTTGTTGAGCAGGTGAAAAAGAACTTGATCGGATGGAAATTGGGCCGTGTCATTAGCGTCATGGACCGTGGCTTCTCGTCTGAGGAAAACTTGCGTACGTTGCAACGCGCAGGTGGGCACTACATCGTTGGGGAAAAGATGCGTTCCGGTAAAGCAGCCTCCAAAGAGGCGATGAGCACAAGAGGCAGGTACCATCAGGTTCGAGAGAACCTGCATGTCAAAGAGATCATCGTCGGTGACGGTGAAGCACGCAAGCGCTATGTGTTGGTATACAATCCCAAAGAAGCTGAACGCCAACGGGAGGAACGCAAAAAGTTACTGGAAAAATTGCAGGCCGAACTGGATGGACTGAAACAGTTGTCGCATGAGGTTCATAGCAAAGCGGCCTGCCGCCTACGGTCCCATCCTTCCTATGGCAAGTATCTGCGCCAACTGAAAGATGGCACGCTTCGCCTCAACAAGCAAGCGATTCGGGACGCAGAAAAGTATGATGGAAAATACTTGATTCGAACTTCCGATGATACCTTGTCCCCAGAAGATGTGGCCCTGGGTTACAAACAACTGATAGAAGTCGAGGACGCTTTTCGAACATTGAAATCGACGTTGGAATTGCGCCCGATGTACCACCGATTGGAAGATCGCATTCGCGCCCATATTCTGCTCAGTTGGTTGGCTCTTTTACTGGTTCGAATCGTAGAAGTCCATACGGGGGAATCCTGGCGAAAGGTTCGGGACGAATTGCAACGATTAGCTTTAGGTCATTTTTCCTCGAAAAATGGTGACCTGTATCAGTGTACCGAGATCACCGCCAAACAGCGCCAAATCTTCGCAGCTGTAAGCGTTGAACCTCCCCCAAGGTTCCTCGAGATCCAGCCAAGTTCATAGATACACGTACCAACCATACTGAATCGCTCATGAACCCAGGAGTAGTATGGGTTTATGAGCGTTTTGTTTGCCTAGTAACTGTCGAACTTGGGTCTTCACAAGAACACCTAAAAGGTAAAAAAATAAAGGCCATCATCAGAGGCCTTTGGCATCCCATGGTGAGGTCATGTCCGTTTTTCAGTCTGCCCGAGGGGGTATACACGGAAAACACTCGCTTGCTTATTCCCTTATTGGAAGATCTTCCTTAATGCCCACTTTTTCAATCGGAAAGTGACCTTTCCCTTTGAAGAGAAAACAATGGATTCATCGACGACATTTCCAAATATCCTTGAAGAAAAAACTTCTTCTCCATCGTTTAGAAAGATTTCGGCAGAAGATGAATCTAAAAATATGTGTAATTTGTGAAGAGATGGCAATTCACAATGCCTGGATTCGATTTTGTCTTCCTTAAGACTTTTTCGTTCAAGCGTAGCGCGTTTATTAACAGGGTCGTAAATGAAACGGGCATTTCCCTTAAATGAAATTTCAAGGCTTTCTGTATCAAAGTGCATTGAATCAAGGATTATCTCAACGGATTTTCCATTTACCTGCTCCAGTTTAATTGATCTTCCAGCGATTTGTACATGGGGATAGGTTACCTCTTTTTCGCGAAGCTTTTGTAATTCATCGACAGGTTTTTGATAAAGTCTACCATCTTTTAATTTAAGTTGCCGCGGTATGGTCATACAATGGATCCACCGATGATGAATGGTTGGATGATAAGGTTCATTTTCCTCCGGAACCCCCATCCAGCCAATTAAGAGTCTTCTTCCTTTTTCATCTAACGTTGTTTGCGGAGCATAAAAGTCAAAGCCACGATCCAATTCTATGAACTCACCATGCTCAAAATGTATATTTTTATAGTCCATTTTTCCAACAAAATAACCTGCTTGATAAAGATTATTATACAAATATCCCTTTGGCTGTAATCCTTGGGGAGAAACAATCAAAACATCTTGCCCATCCAGTTCAAACAAGTCCGGACATTCCCACATATAGCCGAATTCCCCAAGACCATTCATATTTCCACCGGCAAGAGCACCTAAATATTTCCACGTATATAGATCATTGGATGAGTAAAGCACGACCCTGCCTTCTTTCTTCTCACTTTGGGCTCCAATGACGACATACCATGTCTCACCTTTTTTCCATACCTTTGGATCACGAAAATGAGCCGTATATCCTTGAGGAAGACGAATAATGGGCCCCTTTTTTTTGAAATGAATCCCATCCTGGGATACCGCTAAGCATTGATAGGACTCACGACGCCCCTCCCTATTTTTTACATTACCTGTATAAAAAAGGAACATCTTTCCTTCATGTTCAATCGCACTTCCTGAATAACAGCCATTTTTTTCATACCATTCACTAGGCGCTAAGGCAGGCGGCTGATGCTCCCAGTGAACGAGATCGGCAGATGTATAATGTCCCCAAAATTTTGATCCATGTTTTGTATCAAACGGGTTCCATTGATAAAAAAGGTGGTAAAGGCCCTGAAAGTGAATAAATCCGTTCGGGTCGTTTAATAAACCCACCGGCGGCATGATATGATAATGCAGCCGAAAGGGATCTTTGCCCACAATATGTTTATATTTGTTGATTTGATCGTACACTTGAATGAATAGCTCTTTTTCACGTTCCGAATTGACGATGATCATGATTGACACTCCTTACTATGATTATTTTTGGTCAATTGTTCTTTCACTTGAGCCAAATTCGGTAACGCAGAATTCGCTCCTTTTACGGAAACGGCTAAACGTGACCACAAATCGTTGCCCTTTTTGGGTCCACTCATAACCCCTTTGTAAAAAGAATAAGGCAAGTACAAGACTCGCCTTATTCCCGCTTTGATTATCCCCCTTTGATTATGCCGCTTTGCTATCGTTTTCAATTTGCTGTTTCAATTTATCCGTATAGCCAAATATCCATGTTAAAGTAAAGGCAACGCCAATCGCAATGAGATTGACGAAAAGATATAACAAGATTTGACCATTTAAGTACAATAAGGTACCAGGAATCACGGTAATCGCCATCCCTGTTGCTTTGAGTCCGAAAATCGATGCGGCAAATCCTCCCGTTGCCCCTCCGATTAACCCCATAATAAATGGTTTGACATATCGTAAATTCACCCCGAAAATAGCAGGTTCTGTAATGCCTAAGAAGGCAGATAAAGAGGATGGCAGAGCTAATGCTTTTAGTTTCTTAGATTTTGTTTTTAATCCGACTGCCAAGGCAGCGCCACCTTGCGCCGCAATGGAACATGTAATAATTGCGTTGAACGGATTGCTTCCAAATTTCTCTAACAACTGAATCTCCAGTAAGTTAAAGATATGATGAACACCTGTGACAACGATAATTTGATGCACCAACCCGATGAACAAGCCGCTTAAGCCAAACGGTAATTCTAAAACCGCTACCGTTCCAGCTAAAATCAATTCCTCTACAGAATGGAAAACAGGACCAATGACAAATAAAGCTAATACAATCATGACCAATAATGTTAGGAATGGCGTTAAAATTAAATCTAACGTTTCCGGGACACGTTTGCGAATTTTTTGTTCAAGCTTAGCCCCTATCATTCCAGCAATAAAGGCAGGGAGAACAGATCCTTGATAACCTAATACGGGGATAAACCCTAGGAACATAATCGGCTCTGCATCTCCTCCTGCAACTGCCCACGCGTTTGGCAACGCCGGACTAACAAGCATTAATCCTAGTACCAAACCGATGACCGATGTACCACCAAACACTCTAAATGTTGACCAGGCAATAAGCGCAGGCAGGAATATGAAAGCAGTATCTGTTAACACTTGAGTAAAGAGAATGAAGTTTTCTGAAATATGATCAGGCGTTAATCCAAAAGATGCTAAGATTTTTTCTTGCATCACCAGACCACGTAAGCCCATAAATAAACCTGTGGCTACTAAAACTGGAATAATCGGAACAAAGACATCACCAAAAGAACGAACCGCCCGTTGAAATGCATTTCCACTTTTAGCAGCTTCTTTTGCTTGTTCAGCCTTTGTTGTAACATTAACTCCTAACTTTCGAACTTCGTCGTAAATCCGATTCACTGTCCCTGTGCCAAGGATGATTTGAAATTGCCCGGAATTGAAAAAGGCCCCTTTCACTTTTTCAATATTTTCTACTCTTTGTAGATCAATTTTTTCTTTGTCTTTAACCATAATACGTAATCTTGTCGCGCAGTGAGCAGCTGATACAATGTTATCGTTTCCTCCGACCGCTTCAATGATTTCCTGAGCAATCTGCCGGTTTTCGGACATCTTATACACTCCTTTCTCAACATCCTTTCGCTCTTCTGTAACCGATTCCATATTATTAAAACATAAATAAAAACATTATTTAAATAACCAGAAATGTAATCGATTCCACATCACCTAAAAAATAATATGGAATCGATTACATACGTATTATACACTATCTCGAATTAATAGTCTATAATCTAATATGATTTTTTTTATCGATTTATCCTTTTTGATAATATGATTTAAAATGAGCTTTGCCGCTTCGCGGCCAGCATTTTCGTTTTGATAGTCGACGGTTGTCAAAGTTGGTGTTACATAATTTGATAATTCGGATGCACCGATTCCCGCAACGGCTATCTCTTTCGGAATGGAAAAACCCTTTTCTTTTATATATTGCATCGCACCGATTGCCAACCGATCAGTAACAGCGAAAATAGCAGTTGGACGGCTTTTCGCATTTTTTAGTATCCTCTTCATCGCTTCGTATCCGGATTGAATATCAAATAAGCCTTTTTGTACCCACTCCTCTTCTACAGGAAAGCCATGCTCTGCCATCACATCCAAGTATCCTTTTTTTCGCCAATACCCTACTGCCCTGTCAGATTCGTCAACGCCAATAAACGCAATTTTTTTATGCCCTTTTTCAATAAACATCGTTGTGATCTCTCTTGCAGCATGATAATCATCATATAATACATTTGAAACACCGGGTATCTCTTGTCCAATAACAACGAACGGAATGTTGAGTTGGTTGATTTCACGCACAAGCTCCCTGTTGATATTGGTAGCATTTAAAATAATCCCGTCAACTTGTCGAACTTTTAGAAGGTTTATATATTCGATCTCTTTTTCTTTCTCTAAATTCGTGTTGGTAAGTAAAATTTGATAACCTTCTTTGGCTAGTACTTCATCAATTCCGCTAACCAATCTACTCGATGTTTCCGTACTAATTTTCGGTAAAATAACGCCAATGACCTTTGTCCGTTTCGTTCGTAAAGACTTGGCATGTTCACTCGGAACATATCCAGTTTCTTCTATTATTTTTAATATTCGTTTCCTTACTTCCTCACTTACATATCCTGAATTATTTAAAACTCGTGAAACCGTTGTCCGAGATACATTGGCCATTTCAGCAATATCTTTTATCGTAGGCACCCGATACCCCCTCCTCCTACCAATGAGACTATCTATTCTATTTTTTTATTAAGGTTAGCCTCCTCCCACAGCTAATTGTTGTGGGCTTTCCCGCCCAGACTTTTGTGAATTAATTCATCACAAGTCCACCATCTACTATCAGGTTTTGACCAGTAACTGCCCTGGCCCAAGGAGAGGCAAAGAACAATACCACATCTGCTAAATCTTCAGGAGTCGTTACTTTTCGTAAAGGAGTTGTGGATTCAATCAGATCAAAAACTTCCTGACTTGTGGCTGAACTGGCATCAGTTGTTCTTAATAGTCCACCAGATACCATATTCACGGTTATGCCATAAGAACCGAGATCTTTGGCCATATTACGCGTGAAACCAAGCAATGCTGCTTTACTGGTGGTATAATCATGATATGGTACAACCGGATTTTGGACCAAGTTAGTTCCGATGTTGATAATCCTTCCAAATCCAATCTTTTTCATATCGGCTAATCCGGCCTGTATAGTATTTAATGCTGCTTTAACGCTCCCATCTAATTGTTGCATATAATCATTCCAGCTAATTGTATCAGGTGTCTTACGATTTTGGGGATCAAATACATAGTTGACCAGTGCATTGTTTACGATGGTCGTAACAGGATGATTGAAATATTTTTTTGCTTGGTCAAACATAGCTGTTACTTGGTTTGAATCTCTGATGTCAGCCTTGATGGCAAGGGTTTGATCACCTAACTCTTCTGCTAATTTATTGGCTAACTTTTCGCTACGATAATAGTTGATTACGACACGGGCACCCTCCCTGGAAAATGCACGTGCAATAGCCGCGCCTAGACCACGACTTGCACCGGTAATAAGCACCACTTGTTCATTGATATTCATTTGACAGACTCCTTTCACATATTGTTAAGTTAGGTTAAGTTTAGATAGATGACTGAAACTGCTAAAATGTGGCCAAAGCATTGGATAAACCCATCTTGGATTTGAGTCAATATCCTGGACACAAAAAAGTTAAGTTTTAAGCGGAATGTTTCACAAGATCTTCCACTTCCTGAGGTGTTCTGTAACCCAGGCGGCTATGGATTCTATTACGGTTATACCACCCTTCTATGAATTGAAATAGGGCTAAGCTTGCCGAATGCAAGTCGAGATACTGTACATGGTTGACTTCCTCTTTCTTTAGGATGGCATGAAATGTTTCGATACAAGCATTGTCATAAGGACATCCCTTTCGGCTGAATGACTGTATGATGCCTTGAGATTTGACATATTGCTCAAATACTTCACTCGTATATTGTGTCCCCAAATCTACGTGCAGAATAAGCCCGCGTTTAGGCTGCATCACAGAAGCCAAGTAACACCATCCATCTTTAAGGGTATGAATGTAGGTGATATCAGCGACCCACTTCTCATGGATGGTGTTGGTGGTGAAATCCTGTTTGAGCAGATTGTCCCGTTGGATCACCTTTTCCTTGCTTGGATAGGGTTTGTATTTCTTTTTCACAATGGAACGAATACCTGACTTCTTCATTAAACGCTGCACTCCCTTTAGGCTGACTTGAAATCCTTCCTGCTTCAACAGAAGATGGATTTTGGGAGCGCCATAGCGCTGTTTGCTCTCCTGATGAATGCTGCTTTATGATTGTCAATGAATTCTGCTAACTCAGTATCCTTTACTTTTTGGCGAATTTGGCCATAGCCTTTTTTAAGATCTCATTCTCTTGTTGGAGACGGAGCATTTCCTTCTTCATCTCAACCATCTCTTTCTGAGTGATGGACTCATCTCCAGAACCCGCTGGAGTAAACTGTTTAATCCATCTGTAAACCGTCACTTCAGATACGCCATATTCGCCGGACAGATCTTTAACAGAAGTTCCTGAATGATAGAGATCCACAATCATTTTTTAAAGTCGTCATTGAATTTCTTTCGGTTCATATTGGACACATCCTCTCCCAATTTTTATTGTAAGGGGCTTAACTAAAATGTGTCCATGAAACTATACTAACACCAAAGCGCGATTGAAGCAATTACATATGAAAGGCTGACCCAGTTGCACTCTGCTTTATCCTCTATTAGCCAAATTCGGTTTGTGCTACTTTATCTTTCCCTTATGATATTTGTTGTAGTGCTTCAACATGTTCCGGGAGCATCTTTCTGCTGGAAATCCACATGAGGTTGAAACCAGGCGTAATTTTTGTTTCCTTTCGCAGTGTTGATGTCTCCTTTCTCAGCAGCCAATATGTTACATAGTTCAAAGGTACGTTGCTGTCCACGAAGGGTGCAAAAAGCAATGATCTTGTCGTCAGTTATTTTCTTTATGAATATTGTTCGGTATGTGATGTGGCCTTTTTTATCCATATAGATAATGTCCACCGGATGATTCATCATCTTCTGTTTCTGTAGGAATTTTTTCATCAGACCATCCACCTTACAGGAACGTTTGTTCTTATTATATACGAACATATGTTTTTATTTCAACCTAAATGAGAGAGATAGTGTATACTTTGTTAAAGAAGGGAGAGTACTGATATGTGCGGCAGATTTACCCTTACTGCAGATGAAAATACAGTCTTAGATCGGTTTAATGCTACTAAAGCAAATGATTTTGAATATGTAAGGCGTTACAACATTGCTCCCAGCCAAACTGTTTTAGCCATTGTCAATGACGGNTTGTAAGACGTTACAACATTGCTCCCAGCCAAACTGTGTTAGCCATTGTCAATGACGGAGAGAAAAACCGTCTCGGCCAGTTGTGTTGGGGCTTAGTTCCATTTTGGGCCAAAGACATAAAGATAGGTTATAAGATGATCAACGCCAGAGCAGAAACGTTAGCAGAAAAGCCGGCCTTTAAACATGCTTTGCGAAGGCAACGTTGCATCATCCCGGCAGATGGATTCTATGAGTGGAAAAAAACACCGAATGGAAAGCAACCGATGAGGATTAAAATGAAATCAGATGAGGTTTTCGGTTTCGCGGGACTGTGGGATCGGTGGAAATCACCGGATGGGACAGTTATTCACTCCTGCACCATCATTACTACAGAACCAAACGAGCTTATGGCAGGTATTCATAACCGGATGCCGGTGATTCTCCGAAAAGAAGATGAGGAAACTTGGTTGGATAGAAGTATTGAAGACACTTATTTGCTACAGGATCTTTTGAAGCCATTTCCAGCTGATGAAATGGAGGCCTATGAGGTTTCCACACAGGTCAATTCACCAAAAAACGAGGGTCCTGACCTCATAACTAAAATATAGGCCTGAACCCTCTAAGTCTTTCTTCCCATTCATTAACCTTGGTCAATAATATCAGCCATATCAATAAGAAGTTTAAATAATTGATTCCATAATTAATTTCCCCCTTAGACACTCAAGGTGTATTAACTTACATCATAAATTATGAAGGTGGCTAACCCCCTCTCAAATCTTTAACCCTGTAGCATTCGCTTTTGTTTTATATCATCTGATAACATATCCAGACTGTTGCACAAAAAAGACCGGGAGAAAATCCCCCGGTTACCTATATCCAAATGCCACATTACTTCATCACGCTTGCGGGAAGTCCTGATTAAGCAAATAAAAGAGCGATTGAGATGGGTGTTGAAGTATGAAATAACAGAAGGGGCAGTAATTTCCAACCCCTTCCGTGGAGAAAGGCAGACCAAATGTTTGTTAGCCCTTTAAACCTCAACCGTTTCTCGCACTTGTTGATGGAGAGGAGGAGGAACCAGCCATCCTTTTTCCGGCTCTTCGCTATTTGCTGTGGGATTAGCTCTTCGCTATTTGCTGTGGGATTAGCAATAAGTAGAGTAGATTATCCTTGTCAGCTTTTCATAGTATCTCTATTCTCGGGAGAGCCCTCAAGCCCAAACCGCTTGACCGCTCTCCCGAGAATAGAGGTGGGTGTTATTAAGCTGACAAAGAATAAGTCCAGCCCTTAGGGCTTAGCGACCACATCTAACTTATTAGCCGTTGCATAAACCATACTGATGAAGTTTTTGGTTGTTCTATAACCCCTTGCTTTACGTTTTGATGCTTGAACGAGACTGTTAATGCCTTCAAGAAGGCCATTTGTGATTTTCGTTTGGAACCATCGAAGGATACCCTCTTGATGTCTCTTAAGGGAACGAGCGACCTCTTTTATTGGTTCAAGCTGTGAACGAATAGCCCAGCTGTACCATTCGTTGAAATATATATCGGCTAAGATTGCCGGATACGTCCAAAAGTCTTGAAGGGCAAGTTTAATNCCTATAAGCCCCCTAATGAATTTGGACAACTAAGGTGTGATCTATTAAACTATTAACTATAAAATTAGGGGGCTGATGAATATGAAACGCCAAAGACATTCTGTTGAATTTAAAATACAAGTTGTCCAGGAGGCCTTAGAGGCCGGAAATAAGACTGCTGTGGCCCGTCGGTATGATATCCATCCTAATCTGGTGCATCGTTGGACAAAAGAATATCAAGACGGTAAATTTGGCGATGTAGATATTACGGCAACCCCAACACTCGATGCAAAATAATTGTCACAGGAGAATGAGCAACTGAAGAAACTATTAGGTGAAAAAGACCTGGAGATTGCCATTCTCCGTGATCTATTAAAAAAGAAAAACCCTCACTTGCTGAAAAAATTGAAGTAGCTGACAAAT
>NZ_BMKZ01000042.1 GCF_014644735.1 Caldalkalibacillus thermarum
TTGTTGGCTTCCTAGTCAACTGAACCGTGGGACACACGGGGATCGCTTGGTCAATAAACGGCTGGTAGGCTGTTGTTCCCAAGAATCCCCCACCTCTAAGCGAAGCGTAGGTGGTGGGAGTGTTCAACGTGGTTTCTTTTAATTCCGTAACGATAAAGTGTATCGCCCGGTCTAACAATTCTCTGGCGTGGCCATGTCCTCTGTATTCTTTCTTGACATGGTAGGCCATTTCATCATAACCACCCAGTTCAAGGATAAGGACAATTTTGTTCAACGACAAAGATATTAACCCTTTCTTTTAAAATCTCATAGAGTTCCTTCGTCGTCAGCTCGTTAAACATTTTCAGTTTCCAGTTCATAATAATGTCCCTTCTTTTTTCATTTTGCCGTATGATTTAAAAGTATGTTGTGGTGGGAGTATGTCACAAGTATGTTATTGATTGAAGGTTGTCTGATAAAATAATTAAAGTGAAAACGAATGAAAAGCAAATGCGCGCCATTGATTGAGAAACGCTTGTGTCCGTTCGTTGGGAGACTGAATGACCATCTCAGGGGTTCCTGCTTGCGCAATTTGGCCATCGATCAAGACGATCAGGCGGTCGGTCATATACTTCACTTCCATTAAATCGTGGCTGACAAATAAGGTGGTCGTCTTTGTCTCGCGCAAGACCTGTTTCAAATCTTGCATCAAGGCTGCCTTGGTTGGGAAATCAAGGGCAGAGAACGGTTCATCCAAAAATAAAATGTCAGGCTGTAAGACCAGTGCCCGGGCGAGGCTCACTCTCTGGGCTTCACCCCCTGACAGGGTATGGGCGTGCTGTTTGGCCAGATGCCCGATGTGAAAACGGTTCAGCCACTCTGTGACCCGCCTTTTTTGCTCTCTTTTTTTGACTTTGCGGAACTTTAATCCCAGAGCCACGTTTTGGTAAACCGTCATATCCAATAGCAAAGATTGTTGAAATACGGTGGCCATTTTGTGGCGAATTGTTAATGGTACGGCATGGGGATTGATCTTTTGTCCACGGTAAGTAATCGAACCGGAAGCAGGAGGATCTAATAAGGCCATGACCTTCAGCAGCGTGCTTTTTCCAGCCCCGTTAGGACCGATGATGCCAAGGATTTCCCCCTCTTTCAAGCTTAAATGTTCAACGTGCAAGATGGTTTTGTCCTGCTTCTTCTCCCGCACTGTATAATGAATATCCTTCATTTCATAAATAATCATGCCGATCGCTTCCTTTGTTGCATCAGAGTTAAAGCCAACGTGATGAGGAAAGCCAAGGTCATCAGGATAAAGGACAGGGCAATGGCGATATCAAAGTTTCCTTTGGACACTTCCATCACCATCGCCGTGGTTAAAATCCGTGTTTCTCCTTTAATATTGCCGCCAACCATCATGGAAGCGCCCACTTCGGCCAGCACCCGGCCCAGCCCGGCCATAACTGCTGCCATAATAGCCAGGCGTGTTTCTCTGAGGAGTACAAGGAAACTTTGCCATTTCGAGGCGCCCAGCGCTTTGATCTGCAGGCGCAAACGGGGATCAATCTGTTGAAAAGCAGCGGTGGTTAAACCGATGATAATGGGCAGCGACACAAGCACTTGTGCCATAATGATGGCTGTTGGTGTGTAGAGCAGAGCGTAGTGGCCCAAGGGTCCAGAACGCCACAGGAGCAGCGTGATCCATAACCCGGCCACAACCGGAGGCAGCCCCATTCCCAGATTAATGAGCGTGACAACCAATTTGCGGCCTGGAAAGGTGACCAAGCCCAAAAAGACCCCAAGCGGAAGGCCCAACATCACGCTGATGAGTGTCGCAGTCAACGAAACACGCAGTGTGAGCCAGGTGATTTGGAACACTTCCGGATCACCGCTGATGAGCATTTCAATTGCTTTCTGTAATCCTTCCCATACAAGCTCCATACGTGCCTCCTCTCAGCAGCAGATGACATTTGCCTGTTACTCCCATTACGGAAACATTTCCATCATAGCCCAGGTTATTTTATTCTGCATAAGGGAAGAATAACGGTTCGCCGTATGTGTCTACGCCAAAAGAGGCGATGATGTGCTGGACCTCTTCCGAAACCATAAACGAAACAAATGCTTCGGCTGCCTCACTGTTTATCATCTCCGATTTTTCCGGGTTAACCTGCATGACATGGTAAATGTTGAGCAACGATTCATCTCCTTCAACCATGACTTCCATGTTGTCCAACAGGTGCTTAAAGGCAAGGTAGGTGCCCCGGTCTGTTAAGGTATATCCTTCCCGTTCGGCAGCCACATTCAAAGTATCCCCCATTCCTTGGCCGGTTTCCACATACCACTCCTGGCCCTGCGGGTCGATACCGGTGCTTTCCCAAATGCTCAGTTCTTTTTTATGGGTGCCGGAATCATCGCCCCGTGAAACAAACAAGGCGTTAGCATCAGCAATTTGCTTGAACGCTGTATCGACCGGCTGCCCCTTGATGCCCGCCGGATCAGAAACGGGCCCAATGATGATGAAATCATTATACATAACCCGCTTTCGGTTTATCACATCTCCGCTGCGTTCCAATTCCTGCTCGGCATCGGGAGCATGGGTCAAGAGGGCATCGGCTTCCCCTTTTTCTCCCATCGCTAAGGCTTGTCCTGTACCTACGGCAATGGTTTTCACGATGTATCCTGTTTTTTCCTCGAACAAAGGAAGCAACTCATCAAGCAGGCCGCTGTCCTGTGTACTGGTTGTCGTCGCTAAAATCATCTCTTTGTCTCCAGCATCATCTGTGCTCGTTTGACATCCCGCCAGCAATAATAACAGAATCGTCCCCCAAAGCATCAACCTTAATCGTTGCACTTTCATCGTCCGACATCTCCTTTTATCTTTTAATTTAATATGTTTTTAGTTTCGTAGATGATGTTTCCGAGTTCTTCAACATCGTAGCCTTCAAGCTGTTTGAGACTTGTTTTAAAAGCAGCGGAACGCACCATCTGGCAAAATCGTGTTAATGCAGCCTTGTTCTCATCTGTCCAGCGTATAACAAGATCAAAATATTCGGTTGCCACAGGGATGAAGGAGAGATCCAGTTTTCTCGCCGCTGCCTCGATACCCAGGGCTACATCTGCGCTTCCTCTGGCCACCCGTGCCGCTGTATCAAAATGGCTCCACTCTTCGTGTTCGTACCCTTTAATAGATTGCGGGTGAATCTTTCGTTCGGCCAAATGGGCATCTAACAGAAAACGCGTACCAGATCCTTTCTGCCGGTTGACAAAGGTCACGTCCTCCCTCTGCAAATCTTCCCAGGTTGAGATGTTTTTGGGGTTGTTTTTGGCCACAATAAATCCTTGGGTGCGTGCCGCTAAGCGCATCACCGTGATCGGTTCATGGATAAACAGCCGGTGAATAAATGGCAGATTGTATTCTTTTGTGGCAGGATCTATGAGGTGTATGGCCGCTATATCTGTTGCTCCCCGATACAGCATCATTAACCCTTCTAAACTGCCGATGTAGGATGAGTGCAAAAGTAAGGAAGGGTTGGTTGAATTCATAAAGCGGGTTATGTGCTCAATGAGAAAATCATGGCTGCCCGCCAAGCGTAAGGCTGGGCTGGGATAGCCAGGCCCAATGGCGTTGCGGCTTTCTATCGTTGAGTAAGAAGTTGAAGAGGATAGAGCGGATACTTTCGTTTGTCTTTTATAAGCTTCCAGATCCTGCGGTTCGATACGCATCTTGTTCCCTACGCGAAAAGCAGCCAATTCTCCGCGCTTAATTAACTCATAGACCGTATGTTTTGAGATTTTCAGCAACTCAGCCACCTCATCAGGTGTATAAGGACGGTTTTCCTTTCTCACCGAGGTACACCTCTATCTGTTTTGTGATAAATTTTGGACAAAAAGTTTAAGACTAGTTTAAATGGACCAGCATTTAGTGTCAATATATTTCGCATATTTTTATCAAGTTTCATTTATTTTTGTTAAGTTTTGTTAGACGCTCAGGAGGCACATCCATCCTTTTCATTTTGATATCAGTTGGGAGTGAAACATGGTTTTTGGACAGAAAATATGGTAAACTCAAATATTAAGAACATTTTTCATGTGAGCAGCCACAAGCTCACTCCGGAAGGGCCTTCCCGTGGACAGGTTGAAGGCCCCTCCGCTTTAGAGAGGAGATTGGCCATGACAAACAATAACAACACTCAAACCATGTATCCTATTCTGTTTATTATCGGTTTTGTTCATTTGCTTAATGATGCCATCCAATCCGTTATTCCGGCCATGTTTCCAATTCTGGAACAATCGATGGGGTTGACATTTTTGCAATTAGGCATTATTGCTTTTGCACTGAATATGACCTCATCCATCATGCAACCCGTGGTGGGGTGGATTACGGATAAGCGGCCCTCTCCTTATGCTTTGCCGATTGGGTTGACCTTTACCCTTGTCGGCATTATTGGCATTGCTGTGGCACCGAATTTTTGGTACGCCCTGTTTTCCGCTCTCTTAATCGGTTTAGGCTCAGCGACCTTTCACCCTGAGGGCTCCCGGGTGGCGTATATGGCAGCAGGTAACCGGAGGGGATTGGCCCAGTCCATTTATCAGGTGGGGGGCAATACGGGGCAGGCGATGGCACCTCTCATCACGGCGCTTATTTTGGTCCCTCTAGGGCAATTTGGCGCCATTTGGTTTACCATTGTCACCTTGATAGCTATCCTTTTGCTCTTGTATATTGCCAGATGGTACCACGGGCAGTTACAGGAAGGGAGAAAGAAAAAGCACAAGCAAATATCGGCCAGGGCTAAAGTGGGGCGTTACACCATTGGTTTCGCTCTGTGTTTGCTGGTGTTTCTTGTTTTTGCCCGCTCTTGGTATCATGCGGCGATCACCAATTTTTATGCCTTTTACTTAATAGAAGAGTATCAGTTGACAATCCGCCAGTCTCAGGTGTACATTTTTCTGTTTCTGGCGGCTGGGGCCATTGGCACTTTTGCCGGAGGGCCATTGGCCGACCGCTTTGGTAAACGGAATGTGCTCTTTTTCTCTATGATGGGCAGTGCACCCTTGGCACTGTGGCTGCCCCACGCCGGGCCTGTCACGGCTTACGTGCTGATGACCTTGATCGGTTTTATTATCTTATCCAGTTTTGCCGTGGTTGTGGTCTACGCCCAGGAGTTATTACCGGGAAAAATTGGCACGGTTTCCGGGTTAATTGTCGGTTTGGCCTTTGGGATGGGGGCGATCGGATCCGTTGCGCTGGGCTGGGTGGCTGATCTTGTGGGTTTGAAGCTGACCATGATCGGGGTCGCTTGTCTGCCGCTTGTAGGGCTGTTAACTTTCCTGTTGCCGTCGGACCGTAAAATCAGGGAGTGGTATGCACAGTCTGTGTCAGCTTGACCCCAACAGTCTGCCACTTCTGCCGGAAGCTTATCGTGATCCATTTTTCTTGTCAGAGTTACTTAGCAGCTATTGCTTCGGCAAAAGGAAGTGGATTTTTTATGATCTGTTGGTTTTAATTTTAAGGCTTTTTTTTACTTAGTTAAAATTCAAGGCCTTGAGAGGAGCTATGGTCATGGCAGAATGGATTGAAGAGTGGCAATATCTCATGGTGTTTCTGTTATCTGCCACCCCTTGGATTGAAATTGCGGTGGTCATTCCCATTGCTATTCTTGTAGTAGGTATGTCTCCTTTGGGGGTGGGGGTGGTGTCGTTTATCGGCAACTATCTGCCGGTCGTGATTATCGTTTTGTTGTATGAACGCTGGAAAGCGTGGCGAGCCAAACGTCGGCCGGTGGAAGAGGAGTCAGACACTGAGGTGGTAAGCAAGCGCAGGGCCAGGGCACAGCGTATTTTTGAACGATACGGCACACCGGGTTTGGCGCTGCTTGGTCCGCTTGTGACCGGTATTCATTTAGCGGCCGTAATTGCATTGATGTTTGGCGTCAGAAAACAATATATTTTGTTGTGGATGGGACTTAGCTTGGGCATTTGGGCGGTGATTTTGTCCGTGGGTTCTGTTTTTGGAATTGACTTGCTGGAGAGGATGGGATGACTAGGGTTTCTTCAGCTTACGTTCCGGAACACGGAGGAGCCAATATATGGTGTTGTAGCTGATGTCCACTCCCTTTTTCACTAAAGAAGGCTTGGACACTTATATATCCACAATAATAAAATTGAAAACCTTATGGTTCCCCAAGGATGTTGAAGGCCTGAATATAGTTGCGATTCCAGAGGTGGCCAATTATAAGTTCTGGGTTTTAGAAAAATAGGACTATTGTGCTATCACAAAATAATGTAATATAGACCAAGAGTCTATTTTTTACTAAGAGTATGATTTTTCGATACAAAGGAGTGTTTAAAATGGAAACCAATGTCAACCCTAACCAACCTGCAGCAGGTCCTCAAACACAGAAGGGCAACAAGTTGGCCCTCTTAACGGTGCTGTATGCCCCAGTGGAGACATACAAGCAGTTTAAGTTGCAGCCGAAGTTTGGTTTGAAATTGTTCATGTTGGCCTTGTTAATGGGGATATTTGGTTATTTGTCTGCTGTGATGCTTCCCAATGTGTTAATGGGAGATTTGGAAGCTGAACTGCCGCCTGAAATGCTGGAGGAGGATGTCATGGCCACGGCCATGCTATTCGGGAGCATAACGGCTGCAGTGGGCGGCGCGATTGGATTTGTCATTATGCTGTTGATTGCTGCCCTGTTCATCTTTATCATTACCAAACTGGCACAAATGGACCTGTCCTATAAACAAGTGCTGGCCATCTCTACCTTGGCCCAGTCTCCAATGATATTAAATGGGATCGTCAGCCTCATATTCATCAACCAGACAGGCGACTTGACACCGGTGACCAGCCTGGCCTTTTTGGCTGGAGAAGAGGCCAGCCTGTTTATGTTTAACTTCTTGAGCAGCATTGAGATATTTAGCATTTGGTCGTTTGTGTTAATTGGTATTGGCCTGGCTGTATTTGCCCATGCCTCTTTGAAAAAAGGTTTGGCCGTCTCCTTAGGCTTTTGGTTGGCATCTGCTTTTATCGTATCTGTTTTTGCTGCCTGGATCGAAGGACTTTTACCCCCAATGTAAGGGGCCCAAGACCAACTGGAGGGAGTTATTTTGAAAAAAGCACTCATCATCGTGGGCGTGGCTGCCGTCATCGCAACACTTATCGGGTTAAATCTGTATATGAACACAGCCCAACCTGCCACCTCGGTGCAGGCTGAGCTGCTTGAGACCATGGTGGTTGAAGGGGAAACCTTGCATGACAGCCTCATTGCCTCCGGACAAGTAGTGCCTGCCCATTTTGAGGAGGTTTTCTTTGATCCGGCTCTAGGTGAACTGGATGAGATTTTGGTAGAAGAAGGGCAGGAGATTGAAGCAGGCACCCCGTTGTTCCGCTACAAGAATGAGCAACTGGATGTCCAGCTTCAACAATTGGATCTCCAAAATAAACGTCTGGCCCTGCAAGTGGAAGATATAACCCAGCAGAAGAAGAATAATGAGCGGGAGATCAGTGAAACAAGGCGCAAATTGCAACAAGCCCGTGATGAACAAAATGAATATGAAGCAGAACGTCTCCAAGAGCTGCTGAATCAGCTGGAGCGGGAAAAGGAGCAACTGGCCCTGCAGGAACGGCTTTTGCAGTTGGATCAGGAAGAGCAAAAAGTCCAGCGCCAGCAGTTGAAAAACGAAGAAAATAAATTGGTGGTCACCAGCCGGACATCCGGCATTGTCACTAAGATTGATGAAGACGCGGTACATAGGCAAGGATTAGAACCAACTCCGCTGATCATCATTGAATCCGCTGGTCACTACCTGATCCAGGGAACCATCTCCGAGTATGATACGGTTCACGTTCAAACCGGTCAAGAGGTCATCATTAAACCGAAAGTGCTTGCCAGCGAAACCTGGAAGGGCCAAGTTGTTGCTGTTGAATTTACTCCCCAGTCCCCTGCAGATGGCATGGGTATGGGCGGTGAGGCCCAAATAACATACTATCCATTTACGGTGGAGATTACGGAGGATAAACCGGGGCTCAAGCACGGTTATCATGTCAGTGTGGAAATTATGACGGATGTGCGGGAACAAGCAGTCTTGCTCCCCTTTGAAGCCTTTGTGGAAACAGATGAAGAAGAGTATGTGTATGTCTTGAACGAGGGAAGGCTTGAACAGCGCCTGGTGACAACAGGATTGGTCAATGAAAAGGGCAAAGAAGTGACAAGCGGTGTAACCATTGGGGAGACTGTTGTGCTCAATCCGGTTGATGATTGGACGGATGGAATGGAAGTGGTAAGCAATGATCCAGCTGATTAATGTGAGTAAACGGTTTAAAGACGGGTCAGCATGGTTTGAGGCGTTGACCGATATCAATTTAACCATTGAAAATGGCGAATTTGTCTCCATTATGGGACCATCAGGGTCTGGTAAATCCACTCTGATGAATATACTCGGCTGTTTGGACCGGGCCAGTGCAGGGACTTATCTGCTTAATGGAATCAATACCAGTGAAGCAGATGACGTGCGGTTGGCTGCGATCCGCAATCAATATATTGGCTTTGTGTTCCAGCAATTTCATTTGCTGCCCCGTTTGACGGCTCTGCAAAACGTAGAGCTGCCCTTGATTTATGCGGGAGTGAAAAAGAAGATGCGCCTGGAAAAGGCAAGGCAGGCACTGGAAAGCGTCGGTCTGGGAGACAGGCTGCATCATTTGCCTAATCAGCTGTCCGGCGGCCAAAAACAACGGGTTTCCATTGCCCGGGCCATTGTCAATGACCCCCACTTGATTCTGGCTGACGAACCGACAGGCGCCTTGGATACGGCCTCAGGAGAGCAGGTGATGCGGATTTTTCAGCGTTTAAATGAACAAGGGAAAACCATCATTTTGGTCACCCACGATCCGGAGATTGCAGCGCACACCCGGCGCCACCTGCTCATCCGTGACGGACGCCTGCTGGAAGACAGGAGGGAGGTCTGTTGAGCATTTTGGACAGCATCAAGATGGCCATTACCTCCATTATGGCCCACAAGCTGCGCTCAGTTTTGACCATGCTGGGGATTATCATTGGTGTAGGGGCTGTGATCACCGTTGTGGCCATTGGCCAAGCAGGAGAAGCGGCACTGAAGTCCACCTTTGCCGGTTCAGGCAATAATACGCTGGATATTTACTATGAGCCGCCTGCCGACCAGATGTTTTACTATGATCCTTGGAGTGAAACTTACTTTACGGACCAAGATGTGGAGGATTTGGAGCGTATCCCTGAAATTGAGCGGGTGATCGCTTATAACTCCCAGTTTGTCCAGCTGTATCAGCGGGAGGAGAGTACTGATGCGTTATTAATTGGCATGACCGATGGCTACTATGATGTGGAACCGGTGGAGTTAACGATGGGGCGTCTCATTCGGCCGGATGATATCCAGCAAGCAAGGCGGGTCATGTTGATCAGTGAGAACGTGCGGAGAGAGTTGTTTGCTGAGGAGAATCCCATCGGACAGACACTGGAGCTGGAGCGTCAGGTCTACCAAATCATTGGTGTGTTTAAAGAGGAACGGACAGACTTTTTTAATTTTGGCACCAACAAGGTGATGGTGCCCCTGTCCACCTGGCCAATGATGTACGGTTATAACGAGATTCAAGGTTTAACGATTCAAGCCAGGGATGCCCACTCTTTGGAAATTGCCGGAGAAAAAGCGACCCAGCTGCTCAACAACAAGAAGGATGTTGAGGGACAGTTCGTGGTGTTTAACCTGGAGCAAATTCAGGAACAATTGTCAGTTATCACAGGGATTATGACGGCCATTATCGGGGGGATTGCCGGCATCTCCCTGGTGGTGGGCGGCATCGGTGTGATGAACATTATGCTCGTTTCCGTCACCGAGAGAACAAGGGAGATAGGCATCCGCAAAGCCTTGGGAGCGACCAGGGGGAAAATATTGTTCCAGTTTCTCATCGAAGCCATGGCTTTGACCACCATTGGGGGCTCCATTGGTATTTTACTGGGTACAGGCGGTGCCTATCTGATCGCCATGTTGTTAAATCTGCCGCCCTTGGTGTCGGTTCCTGTGATGATCGGAGGATTGGTCTTTTCCATGGTGATTGGTATTATCTTCGGGATTTTGCCGGCCAATAAAGCAGCCAAGCTGGATCCTATTGAGGCACTGAGATACGAGTAGGCAGGAAAAGAGGAGAATACGATGTCATCGGGTTTGCCATCATGGGCCGATTTGTGGTTGGCCATTGGCCTGGGTAGTGTTACAGGCTTGATCAGTGAATATGTGGGCTGTAAATCCAAAAAAGCAGGCATTGTCACCATGCAATTGACAGATGGCCGGGATAAGTATCTAGAGTTGAAGGAGAAAGTTCGCCATCTGGATGTGGAAGAAATTGCAGTACAAAGGAAATTTTCACGGCTGGCCATTGATGTGCTGCTCACCCTGCTGGTCACCGCGGGGATGGTAGTGGCCATGATTTACCTGCCTGAAGAACAATCTGTACTTCCTGTCATCAATTTGTTTCTATTGCTAAGCATTTATGCCAACTTATTGGAACGTATGATCACCTTTCTGACGACCAAGGTCTATTTTGTCCAACAGAGGCTGGTTATTGAGGCGTTGCAGCTATACAAAAAGAGCCAGCCCAATCCTCTGGCTCTTTGTTTGGGGATATCGAACTATTCACAATTGGGCTAGCTGGGCAAAGTGCTCCTTCATGTGCTCAAATTTAGCTTCGTGTTCCAGGGAACGTCTGGACAGCAAATTTAACATCTGTTTCTCCTGCTCACGGGCTTCCTCCATTTTTCTCAGCCGTTCGCTGGTTTCTAATACGGCTTGACGGATAGCTGGCAATTCGGCCACATCTTCTTTGGTGGCCATGTTACTTTCCATGGCGGTGAGCCTTCCCTCCAGTTGGTCAACTCTGCCCTCCAGGCTATCCATTCTGCCCTCCAGGCTATCCATTCTGCTCTCCAGGTTGTCCATTCTGGCTTCAAGCTGGTCCATTCTGCGTTCCAAGCTGTCCATTCTTTGCTCAAGCTGATCCATTCTGTGTTCCAGATTGTCCATACGTTTTTGCAAACTGTCCAGCCTGGTGTTGATCTTGGTCAGTTCGGTGTGGATGGGGGTCAGTTCTTCACGCAAAAGTGTACGGAGCATGGTTTGCAACTCTTCAGCCATGTGGAGGCCTCCTTTGGGGAATAATAAGAGGCGATCGCCATGGTGACTGACTCACTAATACCATCGTAACATCAGAACAAAAGTTTGCAAATCTATAACTGCACAACACCAACAGCTAGTGCAACCCCAAACGGACGCGGATAAACTGGTATATTTCTCTGGCAATGTTGGCGTCACAGCACCGTTCGATGCCTTCAAAGCCGGGGGCTGAATTGGCTTCGCAGATTTTAAAATGATCACCGTCAAACAAGAGGTCAATACCGGCAATATCCAGCCCTAAGATGCGTGAAGTTTCCAAGGCCAGCCACTCGATTTCAGGGGAGAGCGGATAGGGTTCCACATGTCCGCCCCGGGAGTAATTGGCTTTAAAGTCCCCTGTTTTGGAGATGCGCTGCATGCAGGCTACCACCCTGCCGCCAATGGTGATCACGCGCAGGTCCCGGCCGTGGCTGCTTTTGATAAACTCCTGCAAGATGATGTTAGCCTTGTTTTTGTTGGTATTGATAAATTCCATCAAGTCGGCGAAGTTCGACTTGGTTTCAGATAGGAATACCCCGCTACCTTGAGAACCGGACAAGGTTTTGACTACCACAGGAAAGCCCAGCTTTTTCTCGACCAGATCTACATTCACGGGATACTTGGCAAGCATGGTTTTGGGGACAGGCAGATTGTGCTGGGCCAGAATTTGATGGGTATACAGTTTATCCTTCACTGTGTCAATGCTTTGGGCCGAGTTAATGGTTAAGACGCCCAGACGCTCCAGATGGCGGATGACAGCCAGGGCGAAATAGGTGGTGCCTGCTCCCATACGGGGAATTAAAAAATCAGGCAAGGGAGAGACTTCACCGTTAACCAGCACACTTTTGCGGTCATCCTGGGTGACAATCAACTCAAACTGGTCGGGACTTAACACATCTATGTCAATGCCTTGAGCACGGGCTTCGTCAATAAGGCGGTTAATCTCGTATGTTTCCGGTTTGGCGTTGGCTGTATCTTTGTATAAAATCCATCCTCTCATTCCTGTTCCTCCAAACATCGTTTTGACAAATGACCTTCACTTGAACTATATAGTACAGAGGGATAACCTGGCAAGGGGTTTTTAACGTCACAGCGGAGGTAAATCAAGGATACCGGATCCCGGCATATCGCTGTGGGCAAAATCTTGGAACAGACAACCGGTTAGTGATATAATCAACGTATCAAAACGGTGTTTGGTGGATACTCTGGTTGTTAGTTCATACTTAAAAGGAGGTTACAGCAAATGGCGATTGTCAATGCGACTGATCAGAACTTTAAAGCTGAGGTAGAAAAAGGAACCGTTTTGGTTGATTTTTGGGCACCTTGGTGCGGCCCGTGCAAAATGATTGCCCCTGTGCTGGAAGAGCTGGACAAAGAGCTGGGTGACAAAGTTAAAATTGTGAAAGTGAATGTGGATGAAAATCCGGAAACCGCATCTCAGTTTGGCATTATGAGTATTCCCACGCTGCTTTTGTTCAAGGACAACGAAGTGGTCGACAAATGGGTGGGCTTCCAACCCAAAGAGGCACTGGTGGAAAAACTGAACGCCCATCTTTAAATTTAACGTGTGTTAATAAAGGCAGCTAGTTCCTTTACTGCTTGCTTGGAAGATCCGGCTGGCAGGAAAAAGGAACTGGCTTTTTTATGGGTCTGTGTTATAATTAACAGTTAAGATATAAACCCTAGCAAAGCAAAGGGGTAAGAAACAATGGCAGCGTTGCAAGAAAAGTTAGCCCTGCTTCCTGACAAACCTGGGGTTTATATGATGAAAAATGATCAAGGTGAAATTATCTATGTGGGCAAAGCCAAAGTATTAAAAAACCGGGTGCGCTCCTATTTTACCGGGAGCCATGATGGTAAAACCCAAAAAATGGTGAGTGAAGTTGCTGACTTTGAATATATTATTACCTCTAGTCCGGTTGAAGCCTTGCTTTTGGAATGCAATTTGATTAAAGAGCACAACCCCCGGTATAACGTTCTTTTAAAAGATGATAAAAGTTATCCTTATATCCGCCTGACCAAAGAAAAACATCCGCGCCTGGAAGTGACGCGCAAGGTTAAAAAGGATGGCAGCAAATACTTTGGTCCGTATACCAACGTGGCAGCTGCCCGGGAAGTGAAGCGTCTCTTGGACCGCCTCTATCCGCTGCGCAAGTGCCGGACCATTCCTGACCGGGTCTGCTTGTACTATCATATGGGTCAGTGTGTGGCGCCTTGTGAATTTGAGGTTGATCCTGAACAGTACGAACAGATGACCCGGGACATTGTCCGCTTTTTAAATGGGGGACACAATGAATTAATTAAGGAATTGAAAGATGAAATGACCAAAGCAGCGGAAGCCTTAAATTTTGAGCGGGCCAAAGAGTTGCGGGACTTGATTAGGCATATTGAAACGGTGATTGCCAAGCAGAGCATTACGATTAATGACCATACGGACCGGGATGTGTTTGGCTATGCTTATGACAAAGGGTGGCTCTGCGTGCAGGTCTTTTTTGTGCGCAAGGGAAAACTGATTGAGCGGGAAGTCTCCATTTTCCCCTTTTATACGGATGATGTGGCCGAAGCGTTGCTGTCGTTTATCGGCCAGTTTTACTTTGAAAAGGAGCATGTGCTGCCCAAGGAGATTCTGGTGCCAGAGATTATAGACAGTGAACTGTTGTCTGAGTGGCTGAAAATTAAAGTGCATACCCCAAAAAGGGGGATCAAGAGAGATTTGCTTAAGATGGCCACCACGAATGCCGAAACGGCGTTGAAAGAAAAATTTGAGCTTATGCAACGGGACGAAGAGCGGACCATCACCGCTGCGGAAAATCTGGGCCATCAGCTGGGGATTGGTCCGTTGCGCCGGATTGAAGCATTTGACAATTCCAACATTCAAGGAACAGATGCTGTAGCGGCGATGGTGGTGTTTATCAATGGCAAGCCGGCCAAGCATGAGTACCGCAAGTATAAAATCCGTTCTGTCGAGGGGCCGGACGATTATGAATCCATGCGGGAAGTGATTAGGCGACGCTACACCCGCTTGTTAAAAGAAAAGCTGCCCTTGCCTGATCTAATCATCGTTGACGGGGGAAAAGGGCAAATGAGCGCCGCCCAGGATGTGCTGGAAAATGAGCTGGGCCTGGACATTCCCGTCTGCGGGCTGGCCAAAGATGAGAAGCACCGCACGGCAGAACTCCTGTATGGCTCTCCACCCGAGCCTGTGCCCATTAAGCGGGACCAGCCAGAATTTTACCTGTTGCAACGCATTCAAGATGAGGTCCATCGCTTTGCTATCACTTTTCATCGGCAAACTCGTCAAAAAAACATGTTCTATTCTGAGCTGGATGACATTCCAGGGGTAGGCCCTAAACGGAAACAGCGTTTGCTGCAACATTTTGGTTCAGTCAAAAAGATGAGGGAAGCGACTGTCGCTGACTTTAAAGCAGCGGGCATCAGCGAAAAACTGGCCCGCACCATTATGGAGCACCTCCGACGTTCAGCTGGCAACGGGGAAACCACTGTTTCCCATTAAAAATATAAAAAGCTTTGATTGTTGATGATCAAAGCGACTGACGGCCAAAACAACAATAGAAGGGAATGGAAGAGGTTTATGGGGTTAATCGTGCAAAAGTTTGGCGGTACTTCGGTTGGTTCTGTGGAGCGCATTCAACATGTGGCTAACCTGATCAAACAGGAGGTGGACAATGGCCACAGCGTGGTCGTGGTGGTTTCGGCCATGGGCAAGTCGACCGACCAATTGGTGGACCTGGCCCGTGAGATCACCCCGCGTCCCTCTCCACGGGAAATGGATATGCTTTTGACCACTGGTGAGCAAGTGTCTATAGCTTTGTTAAGCATGGCATTGCACGAGTTGGGCTTGGATGCTGTTTCTTTAACCGGCTGGCAGGCCGGTATTTTAACGGAGGGTGTCCATCAAAATGCCCGTATTCTTGATATTGATGAGCAAAAGATCCTCCGGTATGTAGAGGAAGGAAAAGTGGTTGTGGTGGCCGGATTTCAGGGCATCACTAGAGAAGGACAGATTACCACCCTGGGACGGGGAGGGTCTGATACGACGGCCGTGGCACTAGCCGCTGCTCTGGGAGCAGACCGTTGTGACATCTATACAGATGTGACCGGGGTCTTTACGGCCGATCCGCGCATTGTGCCTGCGGCATCCCAGTTGAAAGAGATCAGCTATGATGAGATGCTGGAACTGGCCAATTTAGGAGCTGGCGTGCTTCACCCCCGGGCCGTGGAGTGTGCCAAAAACCATCAGGTTAAGTTGACAGTCCGGTCCAGCTTTGAAGCGGTAGAAGGTACTGAAGTGAAGGAGGAAGCATTGATGGAAACAGGAAAAGTGGTGCATGGCGTAGCCCATGAAGATCAGGTCACCAAAGTGACGGTCAAAGGCTTAAAAAATGAGATTGGGACGTTAGCCCGCCTGTTTAATTTGCTGGCAGAATATCATATTAATGTGGACATTATTGTCAACCAAAATATTCAAGGCCAGGAACGCACTCATATTTCTTTTTCACTGGATACCCAAGACCTGGATAAAGCGTTGCAGGTGCTGGAAGAGCATAAAGCGCAACTTGATTACGAAGATGTGGTTTTTGAACGGGAGATGGCCAAAGTGTCTATTGTGGGCGCCGGCATGATCTCCAATCCGGGAGTGGCCGCCAAAATGTTCCAGAGCCTGGCCGAGGCCGGTATTGAGATCAAAATGGTATCCACCTCGGAAATTAAGGTTTCTTGCGTGGTACCGCGCAAAGATATGGTTAAGGCAGTGCAAACGTTGCACTCGGCTTTCGGTTTGGATCGTGTGACTGAAGCTGAAAAAGTTTCAGCTTCCAATTGAGTTGGGCAGAGGAGAAGAAGTAAAGCAAAAGAAAGGGACATCTGCTTAGGCAGAAGATGTTCCTTTCTTTTTTTCCTGTATTTCTTCTAAATAAACCTGAATTTCAACGATGATCTCTTGCTGTTTGTTCAGCACCTTGTATTCCCCTTCGGCGTCTTTGTTTTCAAGCTGGGCCAGCACTTCTGTTAAGAATCCGCATTCCAGGGAAAACGTGGACTGATTTTTTTCAATCTGGCGTTGGGTAAAGAAGGGGGAAGCTAAGCGGAACTTTTTTAAGCGGGGCTGGTTTTGTTCCAACATTAACTCTCCCCAGCCAAACTCGAGAAACTGATTGACCAGGCTGTCTACATTGGGGGGCATAAACTGCCGGGCCAGATTTCTTCCTGCCCAGTATAAAATGATGCTTTGATACTCTCCGGTAATCATGGGCAGAAGCTGGTCGCGGATGAGATGGTAGCTGATTAATGGAATAGCCTGCCCTTTCATTTTGACGAGGTTATGCCCCGCTATGTCATAGGGATGGTCGAACAGTTTTTTCAATGGCCGTCAATCTCCTTTCC
This sequence comes from Caldalkalibacillus thermarum, assembly GCF_014644735.1. Taxonomy (NCBI): domain Bacteria; kingdom Bacillati; phylum Bacillota; class Bacilli; order Caryophanales; family Bacillaceae; genus Caldalkalibacillus; species Caldalkalibacillus thermarum. Next base: position 16,558 of record NZ_BMKZ01000042.1, read on the forward strand.
ACTCAGTCTCAAGGTCGGACAAGATCATGTTAATTCACTATATGCACAAAAATGACTTGATATACGCACAGAAAATTAACATACTAGGGAAAGGAGAAAGTTGGAGGTAAGCAGATGAAGCTTAACCAATTTTTGTCACCGTTTCGGGTCATCATTTTAGCCTATGCGGTTTTAATTTTGATAGGGACAGTGTTGTTATATCTGCCTGTCTCCCACAAGCCAGGCGTCACCCTGACATTGATGGAAGCTTTGTTTACAGCCACGAGTGCCATTACCGTCACCGGGTTAACGGTTGTCAATACGGCGGACTCATTCAGCTTGTTTGGCATCGCCGTACTGGCCGTTATCATCCAGCTGGGTGGTATTGGCATTATGTCCTTAGGCACGTTTATCTGGTTGGTGACGGGGCGTAAAATCAATCTTTCCCAACGGATGCTGATCATGGTGGACCAAAATCAGCTGAAGTTTTCAGGTTTGGTCCATCTGATCAAAAATATGTTGATCATCGCTATTGTAATTGAAGGCATCGGTGCGGTTATCTTGGGGACCTATTACCTGAATTATTTTGACCCCTGGCACGAGGCTTTTCTGCAGGGGGCTTTTGCCAGCTTATCGGCATTTACCAATGCCGGTTTTGACATCACCGGCCAATCCCTCATTCCCTTTGCCCATGATTATTTTGTGCAGGTGGTCACCATGCTGCTCATTGTTGCCGGGGCCATTGGGTTTCCCGTGCTGGTGGAGTTGAAAGAGTATTTAAGCGGCAAACATCGTCAATACCGTTTTTCATTATTCACCAAAGTAGCGGTGACGACGTATCTCGTGTTGCTTGTGTTTGGGGCGGTTTCCATCTGGCTTTTAGAACGGGGGCATTATTATGCAGGGATGGCCTGGCACCAACAGCTGTTTTTCTCGTTGTTTAACTCTGTCACAGCGAGAAGTGCGGGATTGGCCACCATGGATATCGCCCAGTATAGCGTAGCCACCTTATTGTTAATCTCCGGGCTGATGATTATTGGCGCCAGTCCTTCCAGTGTAGGGGGCGGAATCCGGACGACGACGCTGGCGGTCATGTTCTTGACCATCCGCGCCTTTGCCCAGGGCAAACAGCATGTCCATGTGTTTGGCAGGGAGCTGCACGATGAAGATATCAGGAAGGCGTTTATTGTCTTGTCCGTATTTATTGGCGGGCTGTTCTTGGCCGTTTTGTTCATTGCGGCGATTGAGCAGGGCAGCAATCTGGACCTGGTGGCCATTATTTTCGAGGTCAGTTCCGCTTTCGGAACCTGCGGGTTGTCTATGGGAATTACTGCTGATCTGTCGCCCTTCAGCCAGCTTATCCTCATGGTGTTGATGTTTATAGGGCGCATCGGGCTTGTGGTGCTGTTGTTCTCAATGAAGAAAACAGAGACGAAGCAGCGTTATCACTATCCCAAAGAACGGATTATTATCGGGTAGAGAGTTAAGCGGACCCGGGGATTGTGCATCCGGCGCCCCTTCTCCTTCATAGAGAGACCTTTGAATCCTTGGTAGCGGCACTGCGGGATGAGCGCAAGCAGATGAGACCGTTTTCTTGACGCTTGTCTTAAGAAGGGGTAAAATTAAACTTGTGACAGAATATAGAACAATGTGTCGAAGGGGGGACCGTCAAAATGGCAGCAAAAGGTCATTATTTTAACCGTAAGCTCCACTCATTGTTAGGTGTCATTCCGCTGGGTGTTTTCTTGTTGCAACACTTGTTTGTCAATCATTACATTCTCTACGGAACGGAATCGTTTAACCGGGCTGCACAGTTTATGGAAAACTTGCCGCTCCGCTATTTTCTGGAAGCCTTTTTTATTTTTATCCCCTTGTTGTACCATGGGGTTTACGGCTTGTATATTGCTTATCAAGCCAAACCTAATGTCTTAAATTATGGATTTTTTCGCAATGTCATGTTTCTTTTGCAACGAGTCACAGGTGTCATCTTGATCATTTTCATTGCCTGGCACGTGTGGGAAACCCGTGTGGCCGCAGCTTTCGGGGCAGAGGTAAACGCCCAGATGATGATTGATATCCTGTCTAGCCCGTTCATGGTTGCCTTTTATATTATTGGGGTGGTCTCTGCGGCGTTTCACTTTGCCAACGGCATGTGGTCTTTCTGTGTAACGTGGGGGATTACGGTTGGGCCTAAAGCACAGCGCATTTCTACATACGTGTGGATGGTTGTGTTTGTGATTCTGGCCATTGGTGGAAGCCTGATCGTATTTGAATTTGCTTCCCTGTCCTGATCGTGTGATGACTAACCTGGAGGCGATTCCATTATTATTTAAAGGGGTGAGTGACAGTTGAGTAAGCGCAAAGTGATTGTTGTCGGAGGAGGCCTGGCCGGCTTGATGGCAACGATTAAAGTAGTTGAAGCCGGAGTGCCTGTCGATTTGTTCTCGATCGTACCCGTCAAACGTTCTCACTCCGTTTGTGCCCAAGGTGGGATTAATGGGGCGGTCAACACCAAAGGTGAAGGGGACTCCCCATGGGAACACTTTGACGATACAGTATACGGAGGAGACTTTCTGGCCAACCAGCCGCCGGTTAAAGCGATGTGTGAAGCTGCGCCCGGCATTATCCATTTGATGGACCGGATGGGGGTCATGTTTAACCGTACGTCGGAAGGATTATTGGATTTCCGCCGTTTCGGCGGCACGCGTCACCATCGCACTGCTTATGCCGGTGCTACGACAGGCCAGCAACTCTTGTATGCCTTGGATGAGCAAGTGCGCCGCTGGGAAGTGAACGGACTGGTCACCAAATATGAAGGCTGGGAGTTTTTGTCTGCCGTGATTGATGAGGACCGCGTTTGCCGGGGCATTGTGGCCCAAGACTTGAAAAGCTCTGAAATCAGAGCGTTCCGGGCCGATGCGGTCATCCTGGCTACCGGTGGTCCTGGCATCATCTTTGGCAAGTCAACCAACTCCATGATTAACACCGGTTCAGCCGCCAGTGCGGTTTATCAGCAAGGGGCTTGTTATGCCAACGGTGAATTTATCCAGGTACACCCGACAGCCATCCCTGGTGACGATAAGCTGCGTTTAATGTCCGAGTCTGCCCGGGGTGAAGGCGGGCGCGTGTGGACCTACGATAAAGACGGCAAACCCTGGTACTTCTTAGAAGAGAAGTATCCTGCCTACGGTAACCTTGTACCCCGTGACATTGCCACCCGCGAGATCTTCCATGTTTGCGTCGATTTGAAACTTGGCATTAACGGGGAAAACATGGTCTATCTGGACCTTTCCCACAAGGATCCCAAAGAGCTGGATATTAAGCTGGGCGGTATTATTGAAATCTATGAAAAATTCATGGGTGAAGACCCGCGCAAAGTGCCAATGAAAATCTTCCCGGCTGTTCACTATTCCATGGGCGGGTTGTGGATTGATTACAACCATATGACCAATATCCCCGGTTTGTTTGCCTGTGGAGAGGTGGACTACCAGTATCACGGTGCCAACCGCTTGGGAGCTAACTCCCTGTTGTCCTGTATTTTTGGCGGTATGGTGGCCGGGCCCAAAGCCATTGAGTATATGAATGGCCTCAGCAAGTCTGCCGAAGATGTCTCTTCCACCATCTTTGACAGCGAGCTGAAAAGACAGCAGGAGAAATATGATAACATCCTGAAGATGGACGGCAATGAAAACGCCTATTTGTTGCATAAAGAGCTGGGAGAGTGGATGACTGACAACGTCACGGTGGTCCGCTATAATGACCGTCTGAAAAAGACAGACGAAAAAATCCAGGAGCTCATGGAACGCTATAAAAACATTAACGTGAATGACACATCCAAATGGAACAACCAAGGTGCCTCCTTCATCCGCCAGCTGTGGAACATGTTTGAACTGGCCCGTGTCATTACCCTTGGCGCGCTGAACCGCAATGAGAGCCGCGGGGCACACTATAAGCCGGAGTTTCCTGACCGGAATGATGAAGAGTGGCTGAAAACGACCAAAGCTTTCTATGATGAGTCGACTAAAGGGCCTCGCTTTGAGTATGAAGATGTGGATGTGTCGCTGATCAAACCGCGGAAGCGTGACTATACCAAAGCGAAGGAGGCGACGATGCAAAAATGAGCAAGGAAACGGTTAAGCTGATTATTAAGCGTCAGGATACGCCGGACAGCGAACCTTACGAAGAAGAGTTTGAATTGGTGAAGCGCCCCAACATGAACATCATCTCCTGTCTGATGGAGATTCAGCGCAACCCAGTCAATGCCAAAGGGGAAAAAACAACCCCTGTGGCTTGGGAGTCCAACTGTTTGGAAGAAGTGTGCGGCGCCTGCTCCATGGTGATTAACGGCAAGGCCCGGCAAGCCTGCACGGCTCTGGTTGATAAACTGGAGCAGCCGATCCGCTTGGAACCCATGTCCACTTTCCCGGTGGAACGGGACCTGATCGTCAACCGTTCCCGCATGTTTGATGCCCTGAAGCGGGTTAAAGCCTGGATTCCCATTGACGGCACCTATGATCTGGGTCCAGGTCCCCGCATGCCAGAAAAGAAGCGCCAGTGGGCCTACGAGTTGTCCAAATGCATGACCTGCGGGGTCTGCCTGGAAGCATGTCCTAACGTGAACAGCAAGTCTTCCTTTATCGGTCCGGCTCCTTTAAGCCAGGTGCGCTTGTTTAACGCCCATCCTACGGGAGAAATGAATAAGGAAGAACGCCTGGAAGCCATTATGGGCGAAGGCGGTATTCAGGAATGCGGCAACTCGCAAAACTGTGTCCAAGCTTGTCCGAAAGGAATTCCTTTAACCACATCTATCGCGGCTCTGAACAGGGAAACTACCATTTATGCCATTAAAAAGTTCCTGGATTCATAATCCATCTCCCTGCCCTGTCGAAACTATGGTTCGGCAGGGCTTTTTTGTATCAACCGGCCAAAAAGTCTTCCATTCGTTTTCCTTTGTTAGGTACAATAAATGAAAAAGCTTGTTTCTTGTCATCTGGCAGGAGGTGGTGAGCGTGATTTACCTGGCCGAAATGATGACGCCTGTAGAGAAGGGGCTCAGCTTTACATCCACTGTACGGGAAGCCCTTTGTTACATGCAACAGACACGTTTGGACACTGTACCGGTGATGGACAGCGAGGGCAAGCTGGCCGGGGTGTTTACCCGCAGCCGCTTATACGGTCTGTTGCTGGATGGCCTCAGTTTGGACGACGTGATTGGACCCTATGTACGCACAGACAACTTGGTCGCCCTGCCCATTAATATCAGCCCGGAAGAGCTGGAAGAGATTATCCGCCACAGCCCTGTTGGGGCAGGGATTGTGGTGGATAAACAGGAGCGGGTGATCGGCGTCCTGACCCGCACGGGCATCGTCAATGCCCTGTTGCGCTCTACCCGCTCCATTAAGGAACTGGCCACAGAGCTGGAAAAAGTGAGACAATTGGAAAGCTTGCTAACCACGGTGATTGAACATGCCTATGACGGTATTGTGCTGGTCGATCAGGACGGGCTGATCACGTTTATGAACAGTGCCCTGACAGAATTGTTCGGCATCGATCCCAAGGCTTGCCTGGGACAGCATATTTCCCATGCCTTGCCTCAGCTTGGACTGGAGACCGTCTTGTCCTCTAAAGAGGCCAGCTGGAGCAAGCTACTGGAATTTAGGGGAATTAAGTACTTGGTGCACCGTGTGCCCGTCATGCAACAGGGCCATCTGATCGGTGCCATCGGCAAGGTGATTTACCGCCATTTGTCGGAAGTGAAGCATGTCTTGCGCCAGTATGAGTTTAAGAGTTCAAGAGACGCTTGTGAAGAAAAACGCAGCCGCTTTAGCTTCAAGGATATTATCAGCGGCAATGAACAAATGCTTCGGCTTAAGCGCAGTGTGAAAAAGGCGGCCCGCAGCGATTCCACCGTCCTGATCCGCGGGGAAAGCGGCACCGGTAAGGAGCTGTTTGCCCATGCCATCCATGAAGCCAGTTTCCGGCGGGAAGCTCCTTTTGTAGTGATCAATTGCGCAGCAATACCCGAACATTTGCTGGAGTCTGAATTTTTTGGTTATGCTGAAGGGGCCTTTACCGGGGCCAAAAGTAAAGGCAAGCTGGGCAAATTTGATCTGGCTGACGGGGGCACGTTGTTTCTGGACGAGGTGGGCGATATGTCCCCCTCTTTGCAGGCTAAACTGCTCAGGGTGCTGCAGGAGAGAGAATTTTACCGGGTGGGCGGGACTGAAGTCATTAAAGTGGACGTGCGCATTATTGCAGCCACTAACCGCCCTTTGGAACAGATGGTGGAGGAGGGTTCGTTCCGCCGGGATTTGTATTACCGGTTGAATGTCATCTCCGTTGATATCCCGCCTTTAAGAGAACGGAAGGAAGATATTCCCCTGCTGTGTGAGAAGCTGATCCCCCGCCTGAACCGCAAACTGGGCACCAGCATTGTCTCGATTGATCCGGCTGTGATGGAGATTCTGTTAGCCTATGATTGGCCCGGCAATGTGCGGGAATTGGAAAATGTTCTGGAAAGAAGCATGACCTTTGCCGAACATGGCCAGGTGACTGTGGAGGATTTGCCGGATTATATTGTACGCAAAGTGGCTCATGACCCGTCTGGCCAAGCGGTGAAAGACCAGTCCCACAGGGACATGGGCTTACTGGCCCAGAAGGAGCAAGAAGCCATCAGGCAAGCCCTCAAGCAAACGAAGGGCAACAAGACGAAGGCCGCCCAACTATTGGGTATCAGCCGCTCCGTGCTGTATGATAAGCTGAAGCGCTTCTCCCTGTGAGAGAAAACCAGCAAGCGTACGAAAATCAGACACTTTTACCTGACATGTGTTCGAAAATCAGACAATCACGCACCGGGCCTGTTTGTGAGACTTAAGGTCTATTTTTAGATTTAAAATTCAAAATATGGTCTATATTGCGAATTATGCGGGTTGTGAAAAGCAATTGGTATGGGATTTGCAAGTAAGTAAAGTGCAAGTGAGTGTGTGAGATGTGTGGTTGGCAACGCTTACGGAAAAAGAAGGGGAGGGATGACGAGATGGAAAAGGATATTTGCAGGAAGAGCATCATATGTTCAGAAAATCGGTACGCAAGTTTTTAAACGAGGAAGCATATCCCTTTTACGAAGAGTGGGAAAAAAAGCAGTGGATTCCCCGTTCATTCTGGCACAAGCTGGGAAGGCAAGGGTTCAAGCTGGGAAGTGATGAAATATGAAGATAAACAAATATGCAAGGAGCATTCCCGTTAGGAACTTTTCCGGGGACTTGATCAAAAAAAGCCCTCTTGGTATGATGCAGGGGTGTCAACCACATCACTCACCATACCAAGGAGGACTTCAGATGAATTGTACACAAAAC
>NZ_BMKZ01000043.1 GCF_014644735.1 Caldalkalibacillus thermarum
GTACCAAAAAAAGCCTATGTGTAAAGTCCATAGGCTTTATTTAATCCGTTTCATTTCCCGTATTTCCGTTTCTTGCTCAAGAGAACGCAAGGCAAGCGTCTCCAAAATTTTGTCTTGACGCTCTTGGTCTTGACTTGACTGCTGTAACAAGTTTTCCAGTTTCTTTTGCAGTTTGAGTATCTCGCCCACAATGGTTTCCAATTCTGATACTTTCTGACCTAATTGAGACATCTTTGAATCTAAGTGAGATACCTTGGAATCTAACTGAGACACCTTCGCATTTATTGATTTGATGATACTGATGAGTTGTAACAGCAACTCTCCCTGTCGTTGCTGTTCCGATGCAATTCGACACATTTTTATGATGATGACTCTCAAACTGATTGTTCTCAAACTCTCAAACTGATTGTTCTCAAAAAGAACAATCAGCATGACATTATTCTTTGCCTTTGTTGAGTTCTTCTTTCAGTTTTCTGAATATCTCCAGTTGCATGTACAAATATTTCTTTTCTTCTTCAGTCAATCCATCAAGATCATAAAAAACGGTGTTTACACCGGGTGGTGTAGGGTCATCTGTGCGACCAAGGAGATAGTCCACTGACACATTAAAGAAGTCGGCTATTTTTTTAAGTGTATCAGGATCAGGCTGGTTTTCGCCCGTTTCATATTTAGCATATGTTGGTCTTTTTAGACCAAGATGATCAGCAAGTTTTTGCTGTGTGAGATCATGATTTTTTCTCAACTTCTTCAACCGTTCTGCAAAGGTCACTGTCTATTCACCATCTTTAGTTTCATCGTTTTAATCATATTATATGTGATAAAAAATCACAAATAAATAGTTAAATCGTACTTGACACAACTCGTGTAGGAAAATAAAATGTGATTAACAATACCAAAATGATATTATAAATAACATATCCAGAGGTGATTGGTAATGAATGTGACGACCAAAAGCCAGTCCACGGAAAGTACTAAACGATACTGGCTTTACAAGCTGAGAAAAGACCATGATCTTACTCAGGAGCAGATCGCAAAACTGGCCGGTATAGAGAGAAGTACCTACACAAAAGCGGAAAATGGATATCCAGTAAGTATTGAAACAGCCAAAGCTATTGGTAAGGTGTTTGGGATCAGTTGGGTGAAATTTTTCGAGGAATGATAACCGGCTTTAATTAAATTCTACCCAAAAATTCTGAATTCATACAAGAGAGGGATCAAAATGTCACAAAAAATAACAAATCTGACAAATCGTGAAAAAACTTTCATCAAACTGATGGCCACTGCCCTGCACAGAAGAAAAACACGCTTGCTCAAAGAGAAAGAAGCAAAGCAATCACAGTAACCCTGTATGCCATGACAGGGGCATCGGCCAGATAGCATCATAGTGATGGTATCTGGCGGGTGCAACCCAGTATTACTCTTTCAATCGTACCTTAAGATATTCGTTTAGCGCTTTCCGTTCTTCCGGGCTAAGTTTCTTCGCCGTTTCAAGCAGTTGTAAGAGGTCGGGAGGGAGTTCAGGAGAATACCCAAAGAATTCTCCTAATGAAATACCTAAAGCATCACATAAAGCAGATAGCTTATCAATTGATGGTGTTGTTCGTCCTTTTTCTATATCACTTAAATAAGGTTGAGAAATATGGGCCTTTTTAGCAAGCTCGATTACTTTCATATCTTTAGACAATCTAAGTTCTCTGATTCGTTTACCTATGTTCATAGTTATCACCCAACTAAAATTATATAGCTAATAACTATATAAAAATATAATTTTATTAAGAGTTTAGTATCGTAAATAAATATATTTTAGTTGACAATATCGTAAATATCTATATAATAATAATCAAAGGAGGTTACCAATGATGAATTTAGTAAAAAAAGCACGGCTAAATAAAGGTTTGACCCAAGTGCAGTTAGCACACAAGGCAAAGATCGCTCAAGCATATCTGAGTGAAATAGAAAACAACAAAGTTGAACCTTCAATTCGTGTTTATAGAAAACTCGCAAAAGCTCTCGGTGTTAGTGTGAGTGAGTTACTGGAAGATGATGAACAGGCATCCTGAAGCTATATATCAATTTTAACCAAAAATTTTGAATTTATACAGTAAGAGGAAGTGAAGAATTATGACAAAAAAGCAGACCGATACACCAAGGGGCATCACGGTAACCCGCACTTATACGCCTGATAAAGAAGCCATGAAAAAGGCCATCATGCTTATTCTTCGTTCCAGCCCCAAAACAGAAAAATAGCGGGGCATCGGCCAGACAGCATCAAAACTGGTGCTATCTGGCGGGTGTTCCCGCAACCTGAGCGGAGTCGGCCACGATCCGATAAGGGGAGCCACGCCGTAATACATGCGTCCGTACGGACAGGTCACGCCAAGACGGTTGTTGTGTATAAACCATCATTTGTTGATGGTCGCTGGCTGATGGTACTGGCGCTGAAGGGTCGGCGCGGACTTGAAATCCGCAATCATGCCGGCCGCCCTACCGCCTGTCATCCCTCTATAGGTGGCAGGCGTGTAGCGGAAAGTAGGTGTCAGTGCCATCAGCGAGCGAAAGCTCATCAAAACCCGTGTGCCGAGTTGTGGTTGAGGCACATACAAAAAAACGCTGGCAGTGCGCCACAACGTACTGCCAACCACCGGGGGCGAGCGAAGGGTTTGGAGCCCCCGTATTCCCAAGCCATGCAAATAGATAGGGGCACATGTTCCAAGGTGGCGATGGGGTCTCCAAAACCCCGTGTGGTGGGTTCGATTCCCACTGCCTCTGCCATATCAACAGAAGCTGATCGCACCAAGACGAAGGTTGATTCAGAAAATGGGAGGACAGAAACGTGGACAATTTTCTTGAGTTGAGAAAATCCTATCGGGTAAGCATGAAAACTTTAGAGTCCTGTTTGCATGTTGACGAGCATGATTATGATGACTACATACCGGAAAAAGCCGATTGGAACGAAATCAAACGAGAGCTACATAACGAAGATGTAAGATCGCTTCTTAACAACGCAAAAACAGGATATGAACAATTGGGAGTGAGGCTGGGTGGTGCAATCAAAAACGAATGGCTGAACGAATTAAACCCACTGGAAAAGAAAATATTTCTTTTGCGCTACAAACACAAGAAAGGTTTTTTGTCCATAGGGGAAAAAACGGGTATGAGTCCTAAAGAGGCACAAAAAATTTTCAGATCAGCTTTAAACAAGGTCATGAAAAAGATTGATTGAGAAGGAGGAACGTCATGGGACGGTGTGTATATGCTGTTCAGGTTGTAACCGGCAAGGAATTCCGTGTCAAAAACGCACTGGAACAGATAATAGAACGATATGGCTTAGACAAATGGATAGATAAGATACATGCCTTTGAGACAAACATACATCAATACGAACTCAATCAAAAGAAATATCGTTCAAGAAAAAAATCAAGAAGTGCCGTTCCGGGATATGTATTCATTGAATTCAGACCAGATTTTGCATACTTCCCAAAAAAATTGTGGCATCTGATCAAAAACATCACGTTTGTTATAAGAGTAGTAGACAGATGGTATGATACAGGGGCGCCAGCAAAATACAGCGGTCATATCCCAAAAGAAGAATTTGACCGTTTTGCCCGAAACGTAGATACAGAATCACAAGCTGAAGTTTGGTCTGATGATATATACAAAATTCAGGACGAACAGGAACAGAAAGAAAAAGAGGTACTTCACCAGATCAATACTGGTAAGTACCCAAAAGAAAACAAAAGCCATTTTGAATGTAACAAAGAAAACGAATGTGAGCAAGAGGAACATTCTTTCGGGCAGGAAAAACCCAGCCATATATTACAAAAGCAGATTGAAAAATGTAAGGTGTTTCTGAAGAGAAATCGCATAGTCACCACTGTTCCATCGAAGCTTTTTAACGCCCTTCGCCAAGCATACAATTTCATGAAAATGCCTGAAATGCTTGAGGATAACCTGTTCACAAAGATTATCCTCGAATTGATAAGCCCCCCGTCTTCATCGTCAAATGAAAAGGAAGGGGTGGGGTGGCTTGTTCAAAGACTTGCTGGATGAACTGATGGCCCAAAAAAAGCGATATGAAGAAGAATTGGAAAAGCTAAACGCAAACGCCAATCCGTTCTTCATACCAGTCAAAGCAACAAAAGAATCCCTGCACAGACATTTCGTGAAACAGGAGTTGCAAGCCAGAATACGCAATATCAATACACAAATCAGGGCCATCAAATCCAAAAACGCATATGCCAACGCATATGCCCCGGTTGGTCGTGGAAAGGTCAGACTAAGAACAGGAAACGATGATCAACCATGACCATAACCACGGCAACCAAACTGAAAGGTAAACTGGGGCATATCATCTATCGCAATGACGACTTTTTGATAGCGGTGCTAAACACTGATGACGGGGAATGTGTAATCAAGGGGTCAATGCTTGGCGTGGACAAGGGCGAAGATGTTGAGGTACATGGTAACTGGTCGGTACATCCAAAATACGGCCGGCAGTTTGAGATTGAACGTTGGGAGCGTCCCCTTCCAGCCACAGAGGAACAGGCGATAGCGTTTCTGTCCAGTGGTCTTGTCAAGGGGTGCGGCCCCAAGCTGGCCAAGACAATTGTAAAACATCTGGGGTCATCTGCCGTTGAGATCATGATGGAGCAGGGTGAATCCGCCATCCGGCATATCAAAGGAATTGGGGAGAAAAACGCCCGCACCATCATTCAGAGTGTCAAAGCCAACTTTGAAGTGCAGAAGATCATCGGTGAGCTTGGTCAATATGGGATCAGCACCAACATGGCCATGAAAATATACAAAGAATACGGATCAAATGCAGTCAGTGTCGTCAAAGAAAACCCGTATCTATTGACCAAACTTGATCTGGTTGGCTTTCTGAAGGCGGATGAGATTGCCCGAAAAGTAGGAGTATCGCCATTATCCGGATACAGGATAGAAGCATGTACCGACTATGTACTGAAAGAGAAATGCATGTCACTGGGGCACTGTTATCTGCCTGAAAGTGAACTGATTAATGAGACACTGAAGGTACTGAACCACAATCAACCTGAACAAATGCGGGTGACGAGGGAAGACGTAGAAAAAGCCATATATAACCTCGAACTGAGGGGTCGGCTGATTTTTGAAGGTGATGCAGTCTATCCCAAGTACCTGCACACATATGAAAAAGATGTAGCCTGCAAACTGTCAAAACTGACAGGTTGCCGGGATGGCGAAGCTATGCCCAAAAGACTGGACGCATGGATCAGGAATTATCAGCGCAGGCATGGCATCGTATTGGCCGAACAGCAACGGGAAGCCATACGGCAGTTGTTTGCCAACAATGTGCTTATCCTCACAGGTGGCCCCGGTACAGGGAAGACTACGGTCACCAAGGCTCTTATCGACATATACCGTCAGAAGAACCCAAATGCATTCATTGGGCTTTGTGCGCCCACAGGAAGGGCCGCAAGGAGACTGGCGGAAGTGACGGGCATGGAAGCGTCCACGATTCATTCCATGATCGGTTTCAGGCCGGGAGAAGAACCGGAATACAACAGACACAATCCGTTGCCGTTTGACTTCATCATCGTGGATGAAGTGTCCATGATGGACATTCAGTTGGCTTACTATCTGCTGGAGGCCATTGATCCGGGAACCAAGGTGCTGTTTGTGGGAGACGTGGATCAGTTGCCGTCCGTCAATCCGGGGAATTTCCTGAAAGACATGATTGAAGCCGGTATCCCGACTGTCAAGTTGACAGAAATATTCAGGCAGGCACAGGAAAGCCAGATTGTGGTCAATGCCCATCGGGTTAACAAGGGCCAACCTGTTGTCGTGGATGAGTCCAAAAACGATTTTTACTTCCTGTACAAGGAAGATCCCAAAGAAATTGCCCAACTGATCAAAAAGAGTGTGCTTCGGTTTCTTCAGTTGGGTTACGGGATTGAGGACATACTTGTTCTCAGCCCCATGAAAAAGGGGCCCATTGGAACACATGAACTGAACCTTATCCTGCAAGAAGCGGTCAATCCGCCTTCTCCGGCAAAAGACGAGTGGAAGGTGGGGAAAACAACTTTCAGGCAGGGAGACAAGGTGATTCACACCAAAAACAACAGGGAAAAAGGACTCAACAATGGTGAGATGGGCATTGTTACCCGCACGGGCATATGGTTTGATGAAAACGGGGTTGGTCATGAAGTTTTATATTGTAATTTCATGGGCAGGGAAGTCCGTTATCTCAAGGACGAACTGAAAGAACTACAGCTTGCCTACGCCATCACCATACACAAGTCACAGGGCGGACAGGCTCCTGTTGTGATCATGCCTGTTTCCACAAGCCATTATATTATGCTAGCCAGAAACTTGATCTATACCGGCATGACACGGGCTGAACAGAAGGTGGTCATGATTGGGACAAAGAAAGCCCTGAACATTGCCATACGTAACAACAAAATTGCCCAACGGAACACCAAGCTGAAAGAACGGTTGTTGTATACTGACGACAAATTCAAGCCTGTAGAACTCACTATGCAAGCAGGTGATAGGAATTGAAAACCTACAAACATCTGAAAGGAATGGCAAGAGGATCAATTATAATGCATTTTATGACTGCGAAAAATAGCAAATCTAGTATAATAATTGATCCGAAAGCAGAATATAGATTAAAAATGGGTGATTATAATGAACAAACAAGTTGTACAAAAAATTAGACAAGAATCCGGCGGTCTTTGTGAATACATTGACCCGGACACAGGTCAACGTTGCAACCAACCGGCTCCCGGAGAACCTCATCACATTCGCACCAGGGGGGCTGGGGGTGAGGACATCAGGGAGAATCTGATCCATCTTTGCGGGTATCACCACACATTGATCCATGACGGCAACATTGAGCGACATCATCTGATAGAAGTTGTTGCACGGCGGGAAGGCAAAACGGTAGATGAGATATACGACAGACTGAAACTGAAAAAAACGGAAAACATCAAACCGATCAATGAACCGGTCAGCGATCCTTTCTTGGAAGAGTTGCTGGCTGCCTACATTCAGGTGGAAGAAAGTGAGCAGGAAGCAAGATGGATTAAGGGACAATTGCTGGACGAAATGCTCAAAAAGGGAGCCAAGCAGACATGGCTTTCCTCGCAATTGGGGATCAGCCCTGCGCAGATAAGGGAACTGGTCAAGGTGTACCGGGCTTTTCCCAAACCGGAGACAAGAATGCCGTCACTAAGCTGGTATCATCATCGGGTGGCGGCCAATTCATCCGATCCGGCCAAATACATTCAGAAAGCCAATGATGAAGGACTTTCGACAAGAGAACTTAGAAAAGCGATATTGGAAGAAGAAAACAAAGAACATCTGGCCGATACAGAAACGGAAAGGGAAATGGCCCGTGCCAAACGGGTCTATCAGCAAGTAGAGAACATTATCCGCTTAGGTGGGGAGCCTGCCGACTGGCTTAAAAGCCGGTTGGCGGCTCTTTTTGATTGAGAAAAACGGCAAAAAAGGAGGAAATCATCATGCACACATTACAGGTAGTGGCGAACCAGTGTCCTATGTACTTTAGATTTGGCAAGGGAGAAAGGGGGTGTCAAAACTGTCTGTGGGTGAAGAATTGCAATCGGCACGGCTATCAGATAATTGCTTCAGGGGGTAAGCTTGGTGAAAAATATATGGGAACAGGCTGAACGCAATGCACGGGAAAGAGAACTGCTGAACAGTCATGTCAACCTTGATGTTGTCAATCAGGAAGAAAAGAAAGCCAACGATAAAGGGTTTATGATTGTTAGAAAAAAAGAAACGGATGGTGCTGGCTTCGTTCAAACATTGAAAGGCAACATCAAGGTGTTGATGAAGAAGAAATACCTATCGTTCAATGAACTTGGTTTTCTCCTTGGCATGACCGACTTATATGAATTACACTCAAACGCTATTATTAACCCGGATACCAACCGGTTCATGTCAGTCAGTGAGATAGCGGAGTATTTTGACCGTGATCTTTCAGGAACCAGCAAGTTGATAAACAAACTGATCGAAAAAGGAATCTTGTATGAACTCGTCAATACAGACGAGTTAAGAGAATTTGGCCGTCCAGTCACGGAACGTCCGCTTTTTGTCAATCCGGAGATTGTCCTTTGTGGCGAACGCAACCGCATTAACGCCACGTTGGCCAGACTGGCCATGAGGTATGACAAGTTGGAAAAAAGAAAAATCCACTTGGAGTGGAAAGTTTGGCTCCATAGTGGAAAGGAGTATGGCAAACTGGTCAAACGGAAAACGTATCTTAAATATAAGAAGGAACAACAAAAATAGAAAAATACCCCCAAAATCGACACTGTTTTTTTACGAAAAGCCTTGATACACAAGGGATTGGTGTCGAAAAGGGGTATGGATTTTTTTCCATACATGTATGGATTTTTTTCCATACCCCCAAACGCCCAAAAACCTTGTCATATCAAGGTTTTTAGCGATTCGGGGAGGGCGATTCTATTCTCACTCTCTATATATAGAATCGACATTGGAAAAAGCGTTTGGTCGTACCTAGAAAATATTCACCTTTTTGTCCATTCCGCCTAAGGTACGTTCTTCGCAGTCCAAAAGATTGTTTCTCCCTAGGTCATAATTGCTGATTCCAAAGGGGCTGGAGGAAAAGGAGGGGGATGTGGCGGTAGTCCTTGTTCCCCATCCTTCCAGCCCCCTATACGTGCAATGGTATACGCATACCATTCAGTCAGAACCAAAAACAGAAGTGACAAAAAAGGGGCTGAAGGGAGGTTGGGGAGGAAAGGGGTGTTTCTTGGACGGCATGGTGTCCTCTTGTCCCCCATTCCTTCCAGCCCCCTTAACAGTAAAAGAAACTGAAAGGAGGAACATGGGTGTTTTCCGTGCGGGAGAACACAGGAAAAGCAAAAGAATATGTGAGATGGGAAAACGTACCTGAAGGTTACTACACAAAGACGACACTCAGAAGAGACAAAAGATTAAAGCCGATTGATGAATCCAAACCCGATGCTTTTGTTAAGGTTTTTGTAGGAGAATTGTTTGCGTGGAAGAGGTACAACTTGTATCACATCAGTAACTGCATACCCATCAAAACCCGAAAACGTGTAATTGTCAGAGACATTCCGTTAACGGATGACAACATTGCTGAAGCATTGTATTTGATTAACAAGTCAGCCAAAAAAAGCCGGGATACAAAGGTTGAGAGTTATTTCGAGGGGAGACATCACATTGTCAAAAGGGCAAAAACGAGACAATACAAGCTGTATGATCTTAAAAACAGGGTTATGGATAAACTGATTAGGGAGGGAAAGGCTGTTCTTAAGGGTTATCATGTGCAATCGAATGATTCGCATGAGAATACCTATCTTAAGTTGTATCAGGTTTCACAATACAGTTTTCACATGCTGGCAACCAAGGACGAAGTGGAAGGATTGGAATTTTTGGGCAATATAGAAAGGGTTTCGTCTGAAAAAGTAAAAACTTCACTGAAATTCCACGAAGCTGTCCGGTTGTTGGAACGCTATCTTGGAGACGAGGAAAAAGAGGAACAGGTATAAGCCTGTTTTTTTATTTTGCCTTTGTTTTGCAAAGAAAAGGGGGTGGCGGAATGGCGGATTTACTAATGCTGTTTGTTTTAATTTTTCCGGGCATGTTGGGATCATATGTGCTATACAATTTTGTTTCGACAGACCCACGGAAAAAAGCCAAGGCTCTAAATATGGCCAGTCTTTTTTTGTTGCCTGTTATGATTGCTTTGTTATCCCTGTTGGTGTTTTTGGTATTAGCAACAGCCTTGAGCGGTGGATTGTTAACATCAAAGGAGATACTGGTTTTTGCTATTTTATTCACCTTGGTGGTTATGATGCTTAGGCGGAAATGAGAATCGAGAAGGGAAAATCAATCTTAATTCGGAGGTGTCTGTGTTGGGAAAAGAAAAAGTTGTGAAGAATGTGCCGGTTGAGTCGTTGAGATTGCACGAGTCAGTAGGTATTGTACCGGAGATGTCACTGGAGGAATGGGAGGAACTTCTGGAAAGTATCCGGGAGAAAGGAATTCAGGTTCCCGTCCATGCACTGGAGGATGGCCGGGTGCTGGACGGTCGCCACCGTCTGAAAGCGGCAAAGGAATTGGGAATCAGGGAGATTGATGTGATTTATCACGATATGAATGACATTGAAGCTATTGAATTTGTTCGTAATACTGCTACAAAACGTAGAAATTTAACACCTTCGCAAAAGGCGGCTATTGTATTAGAAGCAGAGGATTTATGCAAAAAAATAGCAGAAGCAAAACGACTAAACAGTTTAAGTAATTTAAAGCAGGGTAGTCGTATTCCCGATGTGGCCCAGGGACCAAAAGGTAGAACGAATGAAATACTTGGTGAATTAGCAGGGGTCAGCGGCACAACAATCAAGAGGGTTAAGAAGGTAAAAGAAAAATCACCAGAGTTATTCCAGAAGATCAAGGAAAACAAAATAGCCGCAAAAACAGCCTATAAACAGGTTACTGGAAAGAATCCGAAAAATGAGTCTGGCAATGACGATAACAAGTCGTCTGCCCCTACCCTTCAGCCCCAAGACAAAAAGAAGCAAAGTGAGGACGGGAACGTGACTTCCGAATACGAAAAAACCACGATTGGCGTTGATGTCAAACGTCTGTATCACAAGAAAACTGAAAAGGAAATTAAAGCACGGCGTAAAGAGTTGATGGGAAAAGACAAGAAAGAATTGGTTGATCTTATTATGGAGCTTGAAAATGCAAATCAGATTTTAGGTCAGAAGATATATGAGCAGGGACAGGAAATTTTTGCGCTGAGAGGGACAATGGCGTTATATGACAACATGTTTCCGGGTGTGACCAATGATACTTTGGTCAATGATGAAACAGGAGCGTTTAACGCCGGACTTTTTTATCGGTTAAGGGAATTGTTGAAGTGGATCAGTAATTTTGAGCGTCTGGAAAATGGTTATCGTAATGCGACACCGGATGCCAAAGAGACCTATCGTATTCTGTTTACTGAGATGGAAAAGGCGGTTAATGTGATCCGCAAACATACAACGATAAGGAGGATTAAATGATGGTGCTGAGTAACGAGGCGGTTGCCATTCTTGACAAGAAGCCAAAATACGTGACAACACTGCCGATCAGGGCACTCAAACTGGCGGATTATCAAAGAAAGCTGTCATACAGCAAGGCCAAAAAGATAGCTGAAAACTTTGATCCGGTTGGGGTTGGTCTCATACAGGTCAGCAAGCGAGATGGGCAGTACTATATTATTGATGGCCAGCACCGTTTTACGGCGATGAAAATGCTGGGTATGAAAAACGTGGAATGTCTGGTGTTTGAGGGGATGACATATGAGGAAGAAAGCAAGGCGTTTGTCTATTTCAACACTATCAAAAATGCAAACCGGATTGACCGGGCAAATGCGTTGCTGGAAGCTGATGATCCAAAAATGGTCATGATCAAAAATGTGGTGGAAAGAAACGGATTGCAGTTAGATTTTAAGAATGTAGGTCGGGGGATTAAGGCGTTTACAGCCATAGAAAAAATATATGATGCAGGCGGAGAAGAACATTTGGAGTATGTTCTGAAGTTATTGGTGGATTCGTTCGGTTATGACAGGAAAGTTTATGCGAATTATGTTTTGTTGGGTTTCCATGAATTTCAAACGAAGTATCAGAAGCAATACAAAAGGAAAATGCTGGTCAAGCGGTTGCAACATGTGGGTTTTACCGCTTTGGAGCTTAAGGCCAAGGAGTTCAGGCAGGTTCATGGGGGGTCTCTTCCCAAGAATGTCAGAATGGCCATTGTCTATTTTTACAACAAAAACAGAAAAGAAGAACATCAGTTGAGTATGTGAGATTTTTTGTATCTTTGTCAAAAAAAGAAAGGAGACACGTTATGATTATTCCCTTTACTTCCAAGGAACACGAGAAAACATTTTTCAAAATGCGTTCTGATTTGCCGGATGAATACAAAAACAACATTGAGCACTTGTCTCTAATTTATCTGTTGAGCGGCAACGAAGAATTAAGACAAAAAGCACTCCCTTACTACAAACCGGATGAGGGGGTGTTTTTATTTACCGATATGTTTGAGGAACAGGATTTTTCAAGCGGCATACGGGTGTTGGCCAAGTTGGCGGTGGTTTTGTACAACCGGGGGATGGAGGTGACGGTTAACGAATTGTTCAAGCTGGACAGAAAGAATCTGTGGCTTGCTTTGGAGGCGACAAAACTGAGATTGAGGGGATAAGTGCAATTGTTGGAACAAAAATTAACCCGGAAGGAGATGTTTTCCTGTGACTCAGTTGCTTAAAATTAACAAAAACAAAAGGTCAGAAATGCTTGAAACAATCAGGAAGCGTTTGGGTGATCAAATCACATGGAGGGTGCAGTATTCGTTTCATTATCATCAGAAACGGGATGCTGACATTTACCTTAGAATAATCAACTTCAGAAAGCGTGTCTGTGTTTTTGTTGATCTGGAAAAAGTTAATCTTTTTGCGCTGGATGAGAGAGAATTGGAGATGCTGGCGGATCACATGCGTGACATGGTGGAAAACGAAAATGATTATCCGGCATGTATGTGCAGAAACAATTCTCTTTCTGGATTCTCAGCCATCTATATTGATGAGGTAAAGGAGGGGACAGTATGCTGACTGAAACCGTTGAGCAACAGCAGAAGACACAGGCAATCCGGTTTGTCGTACATGGTCGTCCAGTACCAAAAGCAAGGCCAAGGATGGCGATGAGAGGCCGGACGGCTTATGTATACAAGGATGAGAAGACACGGGAATATGAAAGGTTGGTAGGATTTATTGCCAAACAGGCATGTAAAAGACCCTTGAAGGGGCCGGTGCAGGTTAACATACGCCTGTTCAGCATGAATGACTTTGATGTTGACAATGTGGCCAAAAGTGTATTGGATGGGATGAACAAAATCTGTTTCAAGGACGACAATCAGGTGACGGCGTTGTATGTATCCAAAACAAAAGTGAGAACAGAAAAAGAGGAACGGGCGGAAGTGGAGGTTCGCCCGTTGGTAAACTGATTAGAAAAGAAAATCGACAATATCTTCAGCAAGCAGTGTGTCAGCATTTTGACTGCATATAGAGAAATCCCATTTGGTGAAATCAAAGTCCCGAATACCTTTTTCAAGAATATCTGTTTTATCAGAAACGAAATCTGTGAACAAAGAAAACAAAGAATCCGTGTACAAAAGTTCTTGTGAATCCAGAACAGCCCCGTCATCCGTTATGGTTACGGGAATACTCACGCTTTCGTCTTTATGTTCCAAGACGATCTTCATTCTCTCGGAGTACAGGTGAAAGGGAGCGTAGAAAAACGACTGTACCAATTTCTGAAACGACTCGCTGACCAGCAGGATGTTGTCACAATGAGGGCAGGAAATACCTTCGGTCAAACGTTTGATGTCCTGTTCAAAAAGAATAGCAGTGGAATTGGGTGCATTTTCGTTTTTCCAGCACTTTTTGCACTTGAGTACAAGACAACTGTGACGGTATCTGTAGTAGTTTCCTGCATGATCTTTGGTAATATTATTTTCCATCCGATCATTGAAGTTAAACATTTCACCATCTCCTTTCCGTTTTGCCAAAATTGTACAACACCTGTTACACGATCATCAACAAAAAGGGGTGATGATTATTGGTCGTAACATTGGACAGGAGAACAGAAACGGTTATCAAAATCTATCAGGTTAGCCTCTGTTTCTTCTGTCGCAAAGCTAATGCAAGGGATTGTGAATGGATACGGGATGGCAAAAAGGTTTTTGACGAATCTTACACCAAGGTCTATCGGATTGGGGGGTATAATGTTAACAGAAAAAAAGAAAGCGGGTATAGGACTGCTGAGGCGGTTGTTGTTACCAAATGCCGTAGTTTTGTTCCTGTCAGGGAAAATGTGAGGAAGACAAAGAAGCTGGAATTTAGCAGAAAGTAGTGATTTTGTGAACAACGATGAGATCAGACTTTTGGCGATCAAACCGAAAAACAGGCAAACGGTAGTTTTTGAGATTAGCTATCAGGGGCAAATAGTAGATGTGATATACGATGGAGAAGTGCAGACAGACAACGAAGTCGTTATGCAGTTTGTAGCTGAACAGGTTTTGCCATATTTGCCGGGTTGGATAGGATGGAAAAGGATTAGAAAAAAGAGGTGATACTCATAGACTGGAAAACACATTTTCTGTCTGGTGCGGTTGCCGGATATGCCTTAACAGGACAGGTAAAGGGAGCAGTTATCGGCGGTATTGCTGGCATATTGCCGGATATTGACGAACCACGGTCTAAAATAGGCAGACCGTTCTTTTTTGTGTCAATACCGCTAAATCAGGTGTTTGGTCACCGCACACTGACCCATTCGTTGCTGTTGGTCGGGGGGTTGTGGTTCATCCTTCAGCCCTTTACTGAATGGGCGAATGTGATTGTGATTGGACTTCTGGTTCATATCGCAGGAGACATGTTAACGGGCAAGGGTCAGTTTTTGTGGCCTTTGCCTTTTTCGTTGGGCATACCGGTTGGTGATTTCGGATATGTGCTGGTGGACAGAACGGTCAGGCTTGCGCTTGTGGCTTTAATCATTTGGTATGGATGGGGGTATGTCGATGTCTGGATCAACCAATTTGTCTAGAAAAACAGAACCAAACGGTATTTCCAAAGATCGCAGGTTCTGTCTATATCGGGATGTGTTTGGAGATGTACACAAAGCTGTCTATATCAGGGACAGTGATGTTTCGCCTTTGACGGCCTTGATCGAAGTAAAAGGTAAGCAGATTTGGGCAAACAAAAAGCAGATTGTTTTTCCGGATAAGAAGGAGGGATAACGGTGTTTTGGGTAGGATTGGCTGTTGGTCTTTTTGTCGGAGGCATTGCCGGTGCATTTGTTCTTTCCTGCTGTTGTGTGGCAAAAATGGCAGATGAGAAAATGATCAGGGAACGTGGAGGGTGATAACATTGGCGTATGTCATTCCTGCTTTATTAGCAGGCGTTTTTTGTTTGTTCATTTTGTTGGACTTGAATCTGTCGGTTTCCCAACGCCTTTTGATATTCGGAAGCGTTCTTTTTGTGCTGTTTATGATGGTGTGGTATTGGGAAAGGAATCGTTTTTACATCGAATTAGCAAATGAGGTGATCTTTTGAAAAGTCGTCTGATCAGAATTGTATTAGCTTTAGTTGTCGCCGTTGGTGCAGGTGTTGGTTATTATGTCTACGCCCAGCCGGAGCCGGGGAAAACCGGGTACATTGCCCTTGAGGATATACCGGCAGGACATGTGCTGGAAGCGGAAAAACTGGCGTTTGTGGAGATTCATACTGATGTTGAGGACTACGCTGTTCTTGCACCGGAAGATGTGGTGGGCAAGGTGACGGATGTTGCCATAAGACAAGGAGAATTGATCAATCCGTCATTTTTGCGGGACGAGACTGTCAGTGAAAATATTCGTTACTACACACAGGATGTTTCTTATGTGAGAGCGAACGGCCCCATTGTCAAAGAGGGCATGGTCGTGGACGTGTGGGCTTCAGCCACTGAAAATCATGAGGCCAGACAGATATTGTCGGGTGTTCGTGTACACCGTTTGGTTCCCCATCAAAGGACAGATGACGGGAGCATTTCCCCCAATCAGAATGTGAGTGTGGTGTTTGAGATGACCGAGGAACAGATCAGGGTTGTGGAGGCGGCAAAACAATATGCCGATCTGTTTCTCGTTGTGCGTGGGGATGAATTGCGATGATTATTAGCATCTGGTCAACGAAAGGCGGAACTGGAACAAGCACGGTGGCCTTGGCACTTGCCCAGTACTTACAGTCAAACAGTAAACAGGTTGCGTTGATTGATGCCAATTTATATTCCAGCACACTTACCGCCATGTTGGAAGTGGAAGAGACCCATTATGGCTTTGACCGGTTGTTTATGTATCGTGAAACCGAACTGATCCAGAAAGCAATGAGGGAAAACTGGGTCAAGGTCAAAGGGCTGGAACTGATGCCGGGGATGAAGTTTCCACCTGATGAGGTGGATACGGTATGGGCAAAAAAAGTGTCTGAAAACATCACAGGCAAAGAACATATTGTGATTGATGCCGGATGGGGACTGTTGAATCCCTTGCAGAAAGAACTGTTGCTCCGTTCAGACTTCATAGTGGTGGTGGTGACACCGCTGATCTTTACTTATCACCGGTTGTGGGAGCATTGGCAACATGAGTTTTTTACCCCAAACCACCTGTCAAGAAAGACAGGGGTTATCGTCAACCGGCATGAAGGGCCGGTCAGCACAAAAGATATTGCCACGTTAATGAATGT
Source organism: Caldalkalibacillus thermarum (assembly GCF_014644735.1). Taxonomy (NCBI): domain Bacteria; kingdom Bacillati; phylum Bacillota; class Bacilli; order Caryophanales; family Bacillaceae; genus Caldalkalibacillus; species Caldalkalibacillus thermarum. Next base: position 16,313 of record NZ_BMKZ01000043.1, read on the forward strand.
GGTGCTGTTGGGGGATTTGCCGCATGAAAAACATCTTATGGAACAGGTGAATTTGGGACAGATCAATTTTTCAGGAAAGTTTATGAAAAGAATGGGACAGGCGTGGAACATCCTTAAAAAACATGCTGAGTCATCGTCCACGATTGTCCCGTCTGCCAAAAACAAAATCACGCATATAAACTATGAGTCCAACCCGGTACAGCCGAAAATGGATGCATGGCCAAAATCCAATACGGATGATGAAAGGAGAGAATGGACATTTGAACCGTGAACTGGATAAACTGGCTGAAAGAATCAAAAAGCGAATTGTGGAAACGGGAGATGATTTACAGAACACACTGTTTCGTCAGGCACGGGCAGGAGAAAAACATGCGATACAAAGCGTCAAACGGCGAATTCAGCACGTCATCCGTGAAGAAAGAATCGTGGTCAGTGACTTGACTCACGAACAGTTGATCAATGAAATTTTCAAGAGGAACTGGGGGCTGGGAGCAATACAGGATCTGTATGATTCTCCGGATGTCAACGAAGTGTGGGTGAACGGAGCAGGGCCGCATAAAGTGTGGGTGGAACGTTCGGGAAAACGTCTTTGTGCAGAAGACGTTTTTTTTGAGGATGAAGATGAAATTCGGCAAATACAGCAACGAATCCTGTCGAATGAAAATCAGGAGTTAAATCAGTCCAACCCGGTAGTAGAATCAAAGATGCTTGACGGAACACGGGTAACACTGACCTGTCCGCCGGAGACATCCGCCCGTACCATCACTTTAAGAAAACATCAATCGCATATTCTTTCCACGGACGATTATATTAGACTGGGCACGCTTGATCGTCACAGTGCTGATATTCTTGCGGCACTGGTCAGAGGAAGGGTCAACATCCTTCTGATTGGAGCCACGTCCAGTGGAAAAACGAGTATGCTGAAGTGGCTGGCGCAATTTATTCAGTCCAACTTGCGGATCGGGGTGCTGGAGACCACATATGAATTGGCCCTTGACCGTCATCTGCCCCGTCACAACGTCATTTGTTTTGAAGAACAGCCCCGGTTGGGCCGTACCATTGTCAAGCAGTTTCACACCATGCTTCGTGAATCACCTGATGTCATCATACTGGGTGAGGCACGGGGGCAGGAAGCGGACATGATGATCAAGACCTTTCGCCGGGGACATCCGGGTTCGATGGGCACAATTCACTCCAATTCACCAGAGGCGGCCATACAGGACTTGGCCGACATGATTATGGAGGACGGGCGCAACTGGGATCAGAAAGCCCTGTATTTGCGTGTAGCCCGTTCCATAGACGTGATTGTCCAACTCCATCTTGAGCCTGAAACAGGCATTAGAAGGTTGTGGCGGGTGACGGAAGTGGAGTGCCCGGAACTGGCGGATGAAGTGAAGTTTCGTGATCTTGTCTGTTTTGATCCAAAAGCAAAGGGATGGACATATCCCAATCAGCCGGGTAAAAGACTGACAGAACGTCTGGCACTGTACGGGGTGACGTATCCTCAACAGAAGATGGATTCAGCGCATGTATCCAACCCGGCGGAAAAAGAGGTGGTCGCATGGTCGCTCTGACTTCGTTTGTGATAGCAGGAAGTCTGTTTTTGGCCATCAATTGGTTTTTCGGTGATGTGCTGGTTAGACGGAAAATACTGGACAGAACACAGAAAAAAGAAACAACCGTCATCCGTGAACCGGAATGGTTTCAGCCCATTGCTGACATCAGGGACGCTTCCGGTATAGATATGCCTTTTTCACGTTGGTTGCTTCTCAGTTTGGCCGGTATTGTGCTGGGTGTGTTTATTGGAGCCGTTTTGCTCAAAAATCCCGTGGTCGGATTGATCTTGGGACTGACACTGATGGGCGTACCCACGTGGTTTCTAAACTACAAGGCTGTGCAGTACCGTGAAAAGGTATCTGACGGTCTGGTTCCCGCCTTTGAAACATTCTACTCAGAATATTCCTTGACCCGCAATCTGGCAAAATCATTTGACTTGACCGCCCATCAGGCTCCCGAACCGGCCAGAGGTGAGTTTGAACGGATGGCGGCGGAAATATATGCGGGGTATCCATCTGAAGACGTTCTGAAAAACTTTGCCCGGCGGATGAACAACCGTTGGGTGAGACTGTTCACATCTCTTCTGATTCTGCACGAGAAGAAAGGCTCAGATGTGACGGATTCCATGCTCAATCTTATCTCTGAGATGAAAAAAAGACAAATACAGACGAAAAAGGAACGTACGGAGATGGCGCAGGTACGTACCGTACACATGATACTGATGATTTCTGCCGTTGCTCTGTTCATATTCAATCTGGTGACAAGACCGGAAAGTTACGGTTTCTTTACTGCTGATCCGCAAGGCAGGATCATGATGACCATTATTGTGACCGTGCTTCTGATTAGTCTGGTTATCTTTCTGTGGATGAACAGAAAGGAGGTTGATTAAGTGACGGCAGGGGTTTCGTTTTTGATCAGCCTTTGTATCGGATATGCATGTTGGCAGGCATGTAACATTGAAAACAATATGCCAAAAACCATTGAAAGCAAAAGACCAAAAACCGGCGGCGAAAAACAGGAAAAAGAAATGCTGTTTTACCCCTTGTCTTTAACTCCGAAAAAAGCGGAACGTTTGGCAAGAGTTCTGTTGTACGGGGGACTTTTATTGGCCCTTTTAATATATGCCGTCACACTTGACTACCTCGTACCAATGGTTATTTTCGTGACATGTTTTTTGGGCAGTTTTTTTTCGGTAAAAGCGGTTGAGTGGACGATCAGAAACAGAAAACGCCAGATGGTGGCCGAGTTGCATGTCTATTTGGATACGTTTCTTTCGCTTACCAAAGCCGGTCTGAACACTGAAGATGCCTTACGTGACGCACTGGTGGTAACCAGATATCTTCCAGCCCTTATGAATCCTGTACTGGACAAGTGGCATGATCATGGCGGGGCGGAAAAAGCAGTCAAACTCTTGGAAAAAAGTGAATTGACTGAGATCAAAACATTGGCCACCATGCTGATGCAGGTCATCAGGGGAAGTGAAAAAGCTTTTGAATTTATCGAGCAGTGGAAAGACCAGTTGCTCATGATGGAGTATCTGAACAGGGAAGCAAAAGCCAACACAAAACCTGTTTTTTACACCATTTTGCTTGGCTTGCCGTTTTTTGCAAGTGTAATTACGTGGTTTTACCCGTACTTTGTGCAAGCACGGGATATGTTTTCAGGATTCTTGGGGATGTGATGTGAGTGAAAAACGTTGAATATCTGATCGGGATAGGGATAGTGGCCGCCATTGCCTTGGCGGCCTTTATCTATACCATTCTTCCGGCGGCGGAAAATCTGGATGAATCCGTGCCGGAAACCTATTACAGTGATTATTATGAACCCAATCAGTGAAAGGAGTGATGCACAGAAGAAACAGCAACTGAAGCATAAGAGTGTTGGCTGGTTGTTTTGGGTTTTGGATGAAAAAAATGACAGGGAGGAATTTATTATGTTGGATGCCTTGAAAGCTTTTTGGAAAGATGAAGATGGAACAGTTACGGTGGAATTGCTCATTACCGGTGGAATAGTTGCCGGAATTGTGCTTTTTGCCATTGGTGTTGTAATCAGAGGAAGCATATTCGATGCTTCTGGAAATGTGGCTGATGCCATTGATTATGCTGGAAGGGAAGCGGCTAATGGGATCAGCAGATAAGAAAACAAAAGGTGAAGGGCCGGTTTAACCGGCCCCTTTACCTTCCGTTTTGGTTGGTGAGGTTCACTGATCAAAAAGAGCAAGGAGAGGTGGTTATGTTAAGGCGGTATGTTTTTAAAAAAACGTCTTCAGAATGTGGTTTCATCACCATTGAATTTATAATAGCAGTAATTACCATGACCTTTATCGTTTTCTTTCCCATTGCCGCTATGCTGGAGATGCACACCATCAATGTCATGGAACAGGAACTGCACCGTGCCTTGCAGATGGCGGCAGTAAGAGGCGGACTGACACCGGATGTGCAACAGGCGGTGAGAGAGAATCTTTCCAGACGGGGAATGGATGAAGTCAGGTTTACATCAGACTCCACTTTTGAACCTGTTCAAAGAGGGGAAATTGTCACGGTAGGATTTGAAGTCAAGCGTCCCTTTCGTTCGCTTTTTTCGGGTGTGATGTCGTTGATAGGAGGAAGTGATCTTGCCTCAGAACATTTTGTCGTTAAAGGGAAGGTTATGTCGGAAAAACTGCCGTAATGAAGGATTTGCCACCATCTGGTTTTTAATTGCGGTGGTGGCCATTACTGCATTGATGGCAGTGGTGATGACATTCAGTTTTCAGTCCATACAGATGAACAAGGCCAAACATGCGCTTAATCATGCCGTCAAGGCGGCGGCCATGCAGATGGACATGGATGCGTTTGTATATGATGCCAAACTGGTGATTGATCCGGTTGAAGCCAGAATGGCGTTTGATGAGATTCTTGGTGGTCATAAGGGGCTGGAAGGAGTTGAGGTGGTAGAGTTTGTGGTTCTGGATGAGTCAGATTATGTGTTTCCGTATACAATCAGTCGCCCGGACATTCGCTTCAGCCACACCTTTGAGGCTCCGGGAGTGATGGCTGTCATCAGGATCGAGTTGCTTTCTTTCTGGGGTGCAAGGGAAAGAGAAATGTATGTCCCGGCCGTGGCTGAAATGGCCATTCAGGCAGGATTTTGATAAGGAGGGAATGTATGATATATTTTCTGGCCACTGTATTGGTGGCAGTGACCACATATACTGATCTCAAATACAGGAAGATATATAACAAAACCTTGGTTCCTGTGGCCTTGGCCGCTTTGGTTTATTATGCCGTTGACGGACGTTTTCTTGAATCACTGCTTGCTTTGCTGTTTGCCTTTTTCGTCTTTTTCTTGGTTTATGTATTCGGGATGACTGGGGCGGGTGATGTCAAGCTGTTTGCGACATGGGGCGCACTTTCAGCCAACACAACTGTTGTGGGGCTGGCTTTTTTGATTTACACCTTTGTGCATTTGACTGTATCCTTAGTGCTTTTGGCAAGACATGTTTTGAAAAACAAAGTGAGCGTGATCACTGTTTTGAAACAGGATTTGCTGGCTTTTGTGACCCGCAGTCCCGGAGTTGTGAAATTCAGTTTTCCGGGAGCGGTGCTGATTAACCTTGTTTTTGTTTTGGCATGGTTTTTGGTGTGAGAGGGGTGAAAAAAATGAGTAAGAAAACAAAAACATATGTCAAACTAACGGCTTTTCTTTTCGTTATGGTGACTGTGTTGATTTCCCTGAAATTCATTGGACAGGCGGAGGAATCTGAAACAGGATCAGATGCTGATATGGGATTTGTTGCACAAGATGGCAACACTTTTTGGTATGAGCAGGAAGGAACCTTATTCAGACAGACACCGTTCTTAAAGCGTCAGGTTGAGGTAGCCGAAACAGGTTACGCCATACATCTGACACCGTTTCAGGAGTATGTCTATTATGAAAATGTAACGGATGGCGGAAAAATGTACCGTGTCAAGAAAAGGGGTGGCGAACCGGAAGTCTTGACTGATAGCTGGTCGTCCTATCTGTTTGTGACAGAAGGCGATCTTTATTATGTTGACATGGAAACCGGACGACTGATGCGTTTTGTGGAAGATGGCGAAGATCAGACAGTGATACACGGTGATCATGTTTTTCAACCGGTATCTGATGGACAGCATATTGTTTATGTATCAGGAAAGGATGGTGTATTGAAAAAGCATAGTCTATTAAGCGGAAAAACAGATAACCTCACGGACTTTCCTGCGTGGAGACCCACTGTCAAGGGAGACTGGATTTATTTTTTGCGTCCGGTAGATGATACACCCTTGTTAGGTGTTGGGGGACTGTGGAAAGTGCCGTTGGCAGGAGGGACAGCGGAACCGGTGCTTCAGGAGACTATGGTCTCTTTTGCATTGACCGAACAGGGAATCGTTTTTTCCCGTTCATCTGAAACATACGGTTTTGTCAGTGATCATGATTTGGGGCTTTATCTGTTTAATGGAGGTGAAGCAAACAGGATAAGCGGTGACTGGTATATCAACTTGACAGAGGTAAGAGGGAAGGTGTTTATGCAAAATGAATTCGACAGACTGATCCATATCTTTGATCCGACAACGAAACAGATCAGTCAGGTTAATTAGGGTGGTGTTTTGAGGTGAAGAGGACAACACTCGTTTTTTTGATGGCGATTACGGCCTTTACTTTTGTTTTGGAACCTCAAACGGTGGAAGCGTCCTGTCAGGAACGTATTCATGCCCAGCATAACGGAACGGTATACTATCGGGACAATCGCAATCTGGGATGGATGCATAACGACAGAAATGTGGCGTTTCTGAATCAATCCCGTCCACCCAGCCACTCGGACTACTATCCGCCCAACCAACCTTCGAGTGTCATCAATCAGTGGGGCACATCGGGGTGGGTACGATCTGGAGGGGATACATGGGCCAGTGGCATACAGGATTCTTTCAGTTACACTCCCAGAACACAGTTGGTCTATTCGAGCAACGGACCGCATGGGGCAGGTTACTATTTCCGTGCGGATTCGGGCAACCTGAACAGATACAGAAGACCAGTTATGGTTTACTATCATCGGGATGTGACACATCCCGATACCTCACCGCCAACCATTAACGCAAGTCCAACCAGCAGTGACTGGACACGTTCAGTGACTGTTACTCTCTCTTTCAGTGATGTGGGTTGTTCCGGCTACAGGGATCATCGGGTTCAGTGGACTACCAGTACATCCCGCCCTACATCTGGATGGTCAGCTTGGGCTGGACATAGTTCACGGAATTACACCAGCCCATCTGGAGCTAGCGGAGTTCGATATTTGCATGTGGAAGCCCGTGATAACAACAATAATGTGGCGTATCGCCGGTTAGGCCCATTTCATCTTGACAATCAGCCGCCAAATGTCAGTGCGTCTCCGGGCAGTACGGATTGGACAACCAGTGCCATACAGGTCAGCCTGTCTTTTTCTGATGCCCATTCGGGATTCAGACGCTATCGACATGCATGGACAACGTCAACGGCAACACCATCATCGTGGTCGTCTTGGAGTACCAACGCAAGTCCAACACTTACAGCACCAACCCAACAGGGAACATGGTACTTGCATGTACAGGTTGAAGATCAAGTGGGAAACACTGACACAAGAAGTTTTGGGCCTTATCGAAAAAATAACGCACCAGTAGCAAACTTTAGCTGGTCACCTGCAACGATTTATAACAACACCACAGTGACGTTTAACAACACGTCAAGTGATCCAGATGGAGACGGGCTGACCTACAGATGGGAGTTTCAAGCACC
>NZ_BMKZ01000044.1 GCF_014644735.1 Caldalkalibacillus thermarum
TCATGAAAGTGCTTGAGCAAAAGATACATGTGATTTGTATGTTGAAAGGAATGCCCAGGGTGTACTACGGGTATAACGGGCAAAAATGGAACCTGAATGCCTTGTACAAAGCCGTTCGCAAAAAACGCGGCAAAGCCAAAATTCTCGCTTCCGTCATAGTCACATTAGGCTGCAATGAACAAGGGGAAGAGATTCCTGCCAAGATTGTCTTTGTCCGGGACCGTAACCGCCGCCGAAATTGGCTGGCCCTTCTGACCACGGATGTCCATTTGCCTGATGAAGAGGTCATCCGCATTTACGGAAAACGTTGGGATATTGAANACGGGAAGTTCTAGTTCTTACGGAAGAGAAGTTTCAAGAGCTTTTCGATCAGTTTTTGTCGAGTTTGCCCAATTATATCAAGGGTTTACTCGGTGTTTCTGTCTGCGAAAGTTGAGGTTTAAAATATACTAGAAATATTTTACTAGATTTATTATGATAGGATTAGGGTGTCAAATCTTAGCAATTAGGAGGTCGTTTATGTTCAGTTTTAAGAAATTTAAAAATTTACTTGCTTTACTGCTTGTTTTGGTATTGGTGTTAACTCCGTTTGCTATAGTGGCGAACGGGCAGGGTGTATCTGCGGGCGACGGCTCTGACGGGGCACCTGTGATAGACCCGCAGGTGATGAATACCCTGCAAAAAGAGGAATATGCAGCGGTCCTGGTTAAACTGAAAGCGCAAGTGGACACCACCCAGGTGGCTCAAACAGCAAGATTGCAGGTGGCATCCACCTCAGAGGATCTCAATCTGGCTCAGCGCCAGGCGGTCATCCATGCCTTAAAGGAAGTGGCAGCAGAGAGCCAGGCAGACATCATCGCCTATTTACATAAGCAGCAGAAAGATGGACATGTGCAGGAGTTTAAACCGTTTTACATTGTCAATGCCTTATATGTTAAGGCTAACAAGGCCGTGATTGAAGAACTGGGCGGGCACCCTGCTGTAGAAGAAATTATCTTGGATCAATTTATTGAGGTTGATTTCCCGAAACCGGCGGAAGATCCGCTCTCCTTACAATCCTTGGAAGGCGTGGAATGGAACATCAGCCGGGTGAAGGCTCCGGAGGTATGGGACAAGCTGGGTATTGACGGCACCGGTGTCGTTGTGGGCTTGATCGATACCGGCGTGTTCTGGAAGCATGAGACGTTGAAGGAAAAATGGCGCGGCTATAATCCGGATAATCCCCAACAACCCAATCCGAAAGGGAACTGGTTTGACGCGGTGCATGGCAAACCCATGCCGTATGATGAGGCCCTGATTCCCCATGGCACCCATGTGTTAGGCACTATTTTGGGACAGGACCCAGCCGGAAAGAACAAGATTGGTGTAGCGCCCGGGGCGAAGTGGGTTGCAGCCAAAGCTTTTACGGCATATGGCGGTCAGATGTCATGGCTGTTGGCAGCGGGAGAATTTATGCTGGCCCCCAATGGAGATCCGCAACTGGCTCCTGATGTGATCAACAATTCCTGGGGCGCCCCTGCATTGATTGACGACTGGTACCGTGACATCGTCAGAGCTTGGCGAGATGCGGGTATTGTGCCGGTCTTCGCCGCTGGAAACGATTATTACCTGGTCGGCAACCCGGCCAACTATCCAGAGAGCATTGCTGTAGGGGCAACGGACATTACCAACAAGCGGGCGCCTTTTTCCAACACCGGACCGGGAGTGTATGCCGGGGCAGAGATGAAGCCTGAATTGGTGGCCCCCGGCATGTACGTCCGTTCAGCTGTGGGGAACGGATATGATTACTATGACGGCACGTCCATGGCTGCGCCCCATGTGGCGGGAGTAGTGGCTTTGTTACGCTCGGCTGATCCCGCGTTAAGCGTTGATGAAATTGAAGAGATCCTGAAACAAACGGCTACGCCTTTGATGGACGAAGAGTACAGCGGTGTACCCAACTATGGTTACGGCTATGGATTGGTTAACGCCTATCAGGCTGTGGCCTCCGTTTACACTCCAGAAGGGGTGCCGGTGATCATAGAGCCCCGTCACGGAGCTTTCCTGAACGAAGAGACCGTGGTGGTCAAAGGTGAAACGCCTGCAGACGGCACGGTGACGGTCTATGTGAATGAGGAGAAGAGGGCTGAAACAGAAACTTCAAACCAAACATTTGCTGTTGAAGTGGAGTTGGATGAAGGGCAGAACACGATCATGGCCACTTTGACCGTTAACGGGGAAGAAAGTGATCCTTCCGTGCCGGTGGTGATATATAAAGACTCGCTGCCCCCGTTCGTCCAGTTGCTTGATTTTGAGCACGATTTGGTGTTGATGGCCGGGGATCCCCTCACCGTTTCCTTCATTGGAGACAGCGGATTGAAAAATGCCGAATTGATGCTGGTTGAGCGGAACAGGGCAGCAGGGCCTTTCCCATTTGAGGAAGTTTACCCTGGTTTCTATCAAGCAGAGTGGATAGTTGAGGAAGGCTATACCCTCAGTTTTGCCGAAGTCATTGTGACTGTGGAGGATAAAGCAGGCAATACAGCGCAAGTGTCTGCCCCAGCAACGGTGACCGTACTCACAGATGACAACCGGATAGAGCGCCTCAGCGGGCCTGACCGTTACGAAACGGCGGTGGAAATCAGCCAGGCGGGATGGCGCCAGGCGAATACGGTGGTCATTGCCAGAGGCGACCATTATGCCGATGCCCTAGCTGGTGTACCTTTAGCCTATCAATATGATGCCCCCATTTTGCTGACCAAACCGCAAGCCTTGCCAGAGGTGACCAAAGCCGAAATCGAGCGCTTGGGCGCCCAACATGCAGTCATTTTGGGAGGCGAAAAGGCGATTGACCTTGCAGTGGCCAAGGCGTTGGAAGAAATGGGGTTGGATGTGGACCGGATCGAAGGAGTCAACCGCTATGACACAGCAGCAAAAATTGCCCGGCACATAGCCCCCCTTGGCAGTGAAAAGGCGGTACTGGTCAACGGGCAGACGTTTGCCGATGCGTTATCTGTAGCTGCCTTTGCGGCTCAGGAAAGATATCCTATTCTGCTGACACCGGCTGACCAATTGGCGCCAGAAGCAGAAGCAGCGTTGGCTGATTTGGGCGTTGATGAAGTCATTGTGGTCGGAGGGGATAAGGTGATTTCACCCTCAATAGCAGACCAGTTACCTGGTGAGACAAAGCGGATTGCAGGTGATAACCGCTATGAAACAAGTGCCAAGGTGGCCCAGGAGTTCCGTGAAGCCTTAAGCTATATTTATGTTACAACTGGTGAGGATTTTGCTGATGCGTTGACCGGATCAGTGTTGGCAGCCAAACGTCATACCGGTGTCATCCTGGTTCAACCCGGCCAAGTTCCTGCAGCTGTTGATCAGCTTATTGGCCAATACCCCATTGTGAAAATGGATATTTTGGGTGGAGAAAAAGCTGTTTCTGCTCAGACAGAAGCGCAATTGAAGAAGAAATTGGTTCGTTACTAATGCGTATGTACCTTTGTAAAGGGAGTGTTTAAATACATGAACAAAAGGAAAGGAAAGATCGGACTTTCGCTGCTGCTCATCGTTTCCCTGTTGACTTCCATGGGATTTGCACCAGGGGTGGCGACGGTTGCAGCAAGCGGCGACCATGATGTCCAAAGCATCACCAAACTGGCACGGATTGCAGGGGAAAACCGCTATGATACCGCAGCTCAAATTGCTCTGGAAGGCTGGAAGGACGGGGCACACACGGTGGTTTTGGCCCGGGGCGATCATTTTGCTGACGCCCTGGCCGGCACCCCCCTGGCGTATATGTACGATGCTCCCATTTTGTTGACCGAATCGGGGAAACTGCCTCCTGCCACACGGGCTGCTTTGCAGCAATTGCGTACCAAGCACGTGGTGATCTTGGGTGGCGCTAAGGCCGTGTCAGCCAATGTTGAACTTCAACTGCGGCAAATGGGTGTAACACACATCGATCGCATAGATGGTACTGACCGCTATGAAACGGCTGCCATGATTGCAGATGAACTTGGGGTTGGGGAATCCGCCGTTATCGTCAGCGGTGAAAACTTCGCCGATGCGCTTGTGGTGGCCCCCTATGCCGCCCGCCATGGCATTCCCATTTTGCTGACCCGGCCGTCCCAGTTGCCTGAGGCCACTGAAGAGGCGTTGCAGGATGTGGCTGAAACGCTCGTGATAGGCGGATCCAAAGCGGTAGCGGATGAAGTATTTGAAAAATTGCCAGCTCCCCGTCGTATAGATGGCAAAAACCGCTATGAGACAGCTGTCAGGCTGATTGATGAATTGAGACTGCCAACGGTGGAAGTATTCCTGGCCACGGGACGGGATTTTGCTGATGCCCTGACCGGCTCTGCCCTGGCAGCCAGGGAAGGGGCACCTGTACTGTTGGTTGAAACGAAAGCTGTTCCGGAAGCTGTCCTCACCTGGCTGGAGACTAAAGGCATTCACTTTGCCACTGTTTTGGGCGGACCTAAGGCAGTTAGTGACCATGCAGCAGAGCAGTTTAAAGATCTGTTAAATGAAGAGGTTCAGTTTAATGATCCCCAGTTGGAACGGGCCGTCCGGGATGCACTGTCCAAGCCTAAAGCCCCTATCACCCGTTCAGATATGGGTGCTTTGCAGGAGTTGCTGGCAGTGGGGGGCATCGAAGATTTAAGCGGGTTGGAACTGGCCTCCAATCTCAAATATTTGTATCTGCTCTTCAACGAAATTGAAGACATTTCAGTGTTACAACATTTGACCCAATTGGAAGAATTAAGTCTGTGGGGCAACCGGGTCAAGGATATAACCCCGCTGAGCGCATTGACTGAATTGCGTTTGCTTGATCTTGAAGACAATCACATTCGTGACCTGTCTCCTTTGCAGGAGATGGACAAGCTGTTTGTCCTGTATGCCGGGTATAATGAGATTGAGGATATTTCACCCCTGGCGGGGATGCACAACCTTGAACTGTTGTTCCTGGGCGGCAACCGGATCGAAGATATTTCAGCATTGGCCGGTTTGGACATGCTGTTTGTGCTGGATCTGACCTCCAACCGCATCCGTTCTGTGCCCCAGCTTGATCTGCCCAATCTGCTGGCCGTCAGTTTGGCTGACAATGAACTGACAGATATCAGCTGGGTGGCAGACTTGGAACAACTGGAAGAATTATTGCTAGATTTTAACCGCATCAGCAATATCGAGCCGCTTGGAAATATGACCAGGTTAAGATACCTGGGGTTGTCCTCCAATCATATTGCGGACCTCAGTCCGCTCAGTAAGCTGACAGGTTTGCGAGAATTGTACCTGGGACATAATGAGATTTCTGATCTGTCCCCTCTTTCCAACTTGAAAAATTTAATGGCTTTGGCCATCAATAATAATCAGATTCAGGATTTGTCCCCACTCAGCGGGTTAAATCAACTGATTGATCTGGATGCCAGCGGCAACCGGATTCAAAACGTATTACCTTTAAGCCAGCTGAAACAACTGCATATCTTGTACCTGGATAACAACCAAATCCAGAACGTCAGTCCATTACAGTCTCTGAACAACTTGTTGGTCCTGTCGCTGGCACTGAACGAGATTGCTGAGATCTCCCCCCTGGGAACACTGACCATGCTGGATATGCTGGATATCCATGACAACAACATTAAGAGCATTGAGGCCCTCAAAAACCTTGAACAGTTGTACCTGCTGGATGCCAGCAAAAACAACATTGAAGATCTGTCACCGCTGCAAGGCAAGCAGAACCTGGCCCTTCTTCTGCTGAGCCACAACCGCATCAAGGACCTGTCACCGGTGAGCAACATGCAGCAATTATGGGCTCTGCTGGCTGTGAACAACGAGATCGAGGACCTGAAGCCGCTGGTCGATCATGTGGAGAAGGGCGGATTCCTGTGGCTGGGTGACGTGAGAGGCAATAAAATTGATCTGAGCGAAGGTTCACAACAAGCGGAGTATGTGGACCTGCTGGAAATGATGGGCGTTGAACTCTATTATCTGCCGCAGAGAGAGATGCTGGCTCAGGCCCAGGAGTCTTTTGATGAAGAACAAAAGCGTGAAGAGTTAAAAGCGGAACGGGTAGAGGAGCTTTTCCAACAATTGAGGAAGCAAAAGGGGTTAAAACCAGGCTTAATCGAGCGGCTGCGTGACCGGGAAAAAGGAGTGGAGCGTCTAAGAGAGGCAAAGTCTGTAAAGGATTTTTATCAAGATAAGCAAGAGTAAGCATTCACTACACTGGAAGGCTGTCCCTCACACTGACTGGCTCTTGGTTGAGCAGACGATTCACCGGGACAGCCTTTCTTCATGATTAGCTTCATTGAAAGAATCTAAAAGCTAATATCTGGTGAGCAGCGGATATAGTATAATAGCTTTATAAGATTAGGAGATTTTTACATTTTATGAATCTGGGAGAGGATGGGGAAACATTGAAATCGACTCAATCGAGAACAGCTTTATTTTTGGTTTTAGTGCTGATTGCCTCACTCTTACATTTCCCTGTGCAGGCAGCACCAGGTGCACAACTGCCTCTGCAAGCAACAGAGACACTTCATTCTGCGTATTTTAAAGTGCTCCAGGACACAGAGATAGTTGATAGGGACAGTGATACTCCCCTTGGCGTGCTCAAAAAAGGAACATACTTCCGCCATATGGGGCATGATGGAGAGCACCTTTACTTGCAGTGGGCTGACACTGTGGCCTATATTCCTTTAGCTGATGTGGCTATCCTGTCAGCTGAAGAAGCTGATAACGTTGACGATCTAGAAATTGAGTGGACTGATCTCTCTGATCATGAACCTGCAGGTCATTTTTCTGTGAAAGCTGACGTAGACATACGCGATACGCTTACAGGGGATCTTGTCGCTGTTTTTTATGAAGGAACAACTTATTCATACATAGATCAGAACGAACGGACTTATCGTATCGTTCTTGGAAACCGGTTGATCGTCATAGAGAAATCTGAGCATCTCGGTGAACATGAAGCACCCGGTGAAAATGAAGCTATTGATGATGTCATTAATGAAACTATTGATCATGAACAGGAGATTGACGAACAAGAGAATAATAGTTTACAAGAGTATCATCATGGCAATAATAATGTTGAACAGTTTAATGATCATGCAGACCAAAGCTTTGCTGAAACGATTGGTATATGGTCGTTCACCCAGCATGACCTGTTTTTCGAGGTGGTTGAGGATAATGTCGCCGTATACGACAACAGCAGCGGTTCGTTGGTCAAGATAGGCGAGCTGGTCAAGGGAGAAGTCTATCCGCGCCTGCGTGATTACGGCAACTGGCATGAGATCCAGTTTGGAGACCGCAAAGGATATGTCCGCAAGAAAGAGACAAGGCCTGCAGACGGGCGTGTGCTGAAGGATCTGAACAACGGGCGTTTTTCCCCGTTGGGCCGCAGTTTTGTGACTTTGCAGGACGTGGTGGTGTACGATAACAAAGCAGCGGACAGCCTGACGCCGTTTGCCGTGATTCAGAAGGGAGAAAGGTTCCCTATTTTAACTGACTATGGAAGCTGGTGGCGTATTGATGTAGCGGGACGCATCGGGTATGTCCGCAAAAGCGAGACAGGGCTCACTTTTACGCGTAATGATCGGTTCTTCGAGGTGGTTAAGGACAATGTTCCTGTTTATGACAACAGCAGCGGGTCCTTGGTCAAGGTGGGGGAACTGGTCAAGGGAGAAGTCTATCCGCGCCTGCGTGATTACGGCAACTGGCATGAGATCCAGTTTGGCAAGGGAAAGGCCTATGTGCGTAAAAGAGATACCCAGCCCGTTCTGAGACACAACTTAAGAAATATAAATACCAACCAAACCCCATCATCTGTTCAGTTCAGAGTGCTCCAAAGCGCACCTGTATATGACAATACATCAGGGCGGCTGGTAAAGTTTGCCCAACTGGAACGAGGCCAGACCTATCCAATCATTAGCAACTATGGTGCCTGGTGGCGTATTGATGTAGCCGGCCGGATAGGTTATATTCATAAAAGTCATACCGAAGTCATCGTTAAGCCTGTCGTTAACCCCCGCCAGACTTATACTTATGAGCAAATGCAAAAGGATATCAGAGCGTTAGCAATCATGTATCCCGACATTATCGAGACCAGGGTCATTGGGCGGTCGGTGGATGGGCGTAATCTTTATGCTGTCAAGCTGGGAACAGGAACAACTGAGGTCATGATAAATGCCTCCCATCATGCCCGTGAGCATATGACTACCAATCTGGTCATGAAAATGCTGGATGAGTATGCCTATGCTTACCATACTGGTCGCCAGATTGACGGTTTCAACGTGAAGACGGTGCTTGACCGGACGAGCATCTGGTTTGTGCCTATGGTTAACCCTGACGGCGTGACTTTAGTGCAAAAAGGGCACAAAAGTGCCAAAAATCCCGGCCGGGTTCTTGCTTTAAACAATAACAGCACGAATTTTTCAGCTTGGAAAGCGAATATTCGGGGGGTCGATCTGAATCGTCAGTATCCCGCGCTGTGGAATACCATCTCCAATGATCCTGGCAGACCAGGTCCGGCAAATTATAAGGGGCCCAATCCACTCAGTGAACCTGAATCCCGGGCACTGTACAATTTTACGCTGAGCCGTGACTTTAAAACAGCTATTTCTTACCATTCCTCGGGGGAAGTGATCTTTACCCGTTTGGATGTTGAACCTTTTACGCGTCCCTTGGCCAATCAGGTTGCTGCTAAAACAGGCTATCAAATTATTAATTTGAGACACAGCTTAAGCGGAGGCGGGTTTACAGACTGGTTTATTCTCAATCAGAGAAAGCCTGCGCTGACCCCTGAGATTTCTCCGCCGGTGGGACCTCGGCCCGTTCCGCTCAGCAACTGGGACAGGATATGGAGGCAGAATCACTCAGTGGGGTTGATTGTTGCTCATGAAGCTTATCAAAACAGGAATAAAAGGTGACGGTTACCGATTTTTCATAATTTCTCATTGACATTAACGATGGTATTATTCCATAATCAATAGTTGGGGCATTATCCTGTATAGAAATGGGGCATTGTTTATGTCACAATACAGTGAAATGAGGAACCACAAGTTTATCATTATTGTCATAGATTTGCTGCTTATCCTGGCAGCCTATGTAGGGGCATTTTATGTCCGTTATAACGGCTTTCCTGCTAGAAACTGGGAATCTTTTGTCAGTTTGCTGCCATGGATTCTTTTAATCGGCTTGTTCTTTATTTCGGTTTATGAGCTGTATTCCCTGCACAGAAAGAGTGTGTGGGATGTTGTCTCCAGTGTCATAGTAGCGGTCACGTTTATGGCGTTTTTAACCATGGCGGCATCGTTCCTGTTCCGCGAATTTGCCTTGCCCCGTTCTATTATTTTGATGGCCACCGTGTTCACTATCATTCTGTTTATTGTATGGAAAATAGTGTACTTGCGTTTCTTCAACAAACATAGTGCCGGGCAAGTGTTGGTTGTGGGGGATAATGAAGAAACGCAAAAAATTGCCTCCCAATTGAAACATCCCTTGTTTAAGGGGACAAAAATTAAGCATGTCCAGTCGAACACTGAATTAGAGAAGATTGATGAGCTGATGCACAAAGTGGACTTTGTCGTGCTGTGTCCAAATATTTCCAAAGAAAAGAAATCAGCGATTATCTATCAGGCCATCAAGCTGGACAAGGTCGTGTATGTCATTCCCAGTCTATATGAGTTGCTGATGTCCCGCTCCACCATTACCTCCTTTGATGACACTATGGTGATGGCGGTACGTCCGTTCGGTTTGACTTGGGATGAGAAATTAATAAAACGTGCCTTTGACCTGGTTGTCTCTGGTACCGCCTTGATCCTGCTGGCCCCGCTCTTTATTCTGATCAGTTTGCTGATTAAACTTGACGACCCTAAAGGGCGGATTATTTACAAGCAAAAGCGGCTGGGATTGAACAACAAAGAATTTACCATTTACAAATTCCGCACCATGATTGAAGGGGCGGAGAAGTTGACGGGGCCGGTACTGGCCACTGAAAATGACCCGCGGATCACCCGCATCGGCCACTTCTTGCGCAAAACACGTTTGGATGAACTCCCCCAATTGTTTAACGTCTTCAAAGGAGATATGTCTATTGTGGGCCCCAGGCCTGAACGGGAGTTTTTTATCAAGCAATTGACGAAAAAATACGCTACGTATCAGTACCGGAGCACGGTCAAGCCTGGCATTACAGGTTATGCCCAAATTATGGGCAAATACAGCACGGACGCCGAAGATAAGCTGCGTTATGATCTGTATTACATTCGCAACTATTCCTTCTGGTTAGATTTGATTATTATTTTGCGCACATTTATTGTCTTGTTGGATAAAACGAAGGCGGAAGGGACGCAGGAGCGTCTTGAGCTCAAAAAAAAATCCGCCAAGTCAGACGATATCTATCTGAACGCCTGATGCAAAACAAGAAAAAAAGGTAGTGGAAAGCATGGCCAAAATACTTGTGACAGGCGGAGCGGGATTTATCGGTTCCCACCTGGTCAAACGCTTGTTAAGGGAAGGGCATGACATTTGTGTCATTGATAATTTAACAACGGGGGATAAGCATCTTCTTCCCCCTTCTGTTTTATTCTATGAAGCAGATATTACTTCCCCTCATATCAATGAGCCGTTTAAGGCCTTTGGTCCTGAGGTGCTGATTCATCTGGCCGCCCAAACGCAAGTTTCTGTTTCACAGGAAAACCCCAAAGCAGATGCCACTGTGAATATTATCGGCACGCTCAACCTGCTCAATGCATGTGTAAAGGGTAACGTGCGGCACGTTATTTTTGCCTCGTCTGCAGCCGTATACGGAGATGTGCAAACTTTGCCGGTCACAGAGGAAACACCCGCTTCGCCTCTGTCGGCCTACGGGCTGTCCAAACTGACTGCTGAGCGGTATATCGAGTTGTATGCCCAATTATATGGTTTTGTCTATACAACGTTAAGATTTGCCAATGTTTACGGTCCCAAGCAGTCCGCATCCACGGAAGCGGGAGTCGTGACCATCTTTCTCCATCAATTGTTGAACGGGCAAAGTCCGGTGATTTATGGAGATGGTGAACAAACGCGGGATTTTGTCTATGTTGAGGATGTTGTCCAAGCCATCATTGACGTGCTGAACACCCCTCAGTCTGGCCTCTTTCATGTCAGCAGCGGGGAAGAGGTCAGTGTCAATGCTTTGCTGCGAGAATTATGCGGGATACTAGAATTGCCCTTTAATCCTATCTACCAGCCTGAAAGACCTGGTGACATTGCCAGAAGCTGCTTGTCTAACCATAAAATCAAACAAGCGTTTCATTGGACTCCCCGCTACTCTTTAAAAGAAGGTCTACAAGAAATGATCATGATCGAGTATAATCAAAAAAGGTGAATATCATAGGTGAATATCAATAAAGGTGGTCAAATCATGACACGGCAGGAAAAAGTACGTCAACGGAAGCAAACGAGATTTACAAAATTTAAACGTTTTGCCCTTGTCTTTTTTCTGATTCTGTTTCTTTCCGTCATCGCTTATGCCGGTTATGTAGGTTCCCAGATTTATATGGCATGGAATAAAATTCAAAGTGCCCATCTGGATGTGACCGATCAAGATTGGGAAGAACAATACAAAAGTAAACGTAAAAAAACGGAGCCTTTTACGATATTACTGCTGGGGGTTGACAATGAAGGCGGAAAGTTTGTGGGCCGCTCTGATGTGTTGATGTTGGCCATCGTCAACCCTGAATTGGAAAAAGTATCGTTATTATCCATTCCCAGAGACACCTATACCAAAATCGTCGGCAAAGGGGTCTATGATAAAATTAACCATGCCTATGCCTACGGAATCAAAACGGCATTGGACACCGTTGAACATTTTCTTGATGTGCCTATTGATTATTATATGGTTGTCAACTTTGACGGTTTCCGAGACTTTATTAATGTGCTCGGCGGACTGAAAATTGAAGCCGAACGGGATATGTACCATCATTATGTTATTGACAATATCACCATTGATATTCGTCAAGGGGAGACGGTTTTAAACGGGGATGAAGCCTTGTATTATGTCCGCTTCAGAAAAGACGCAGAAGGGGACTTTGGCCGCAACCGGCGTCAACAGCAAGTGATTCGCGCTGTTTTGGATCAGACATTGGACATGCGCAATGTCACCAAAGTGGCTGACATTCTGGAAGTTGTGGGGGATAATTTTCGCACTAACATTCCTGCAACTGAAATTTTAAGTATGGTTCGACAATTCTCTTCCCTTTCCGGTGACGATGTAGAAACACTTTCTTTTGAGGCGGATGTGGGAAGTATAGACGGCATCTCCTATGTATTTATTGATGAAGAGGAACAGTTACGCATGCAAACCGAATTGAAGCGGCGTTTGGAGCCCCATTTCTTAACTGATACCAAACACGCTAAGCAGTCACAAGGAGAGAACTATTAGGCAATTGAGAACGATGAGGCTAAAAGGCAGGCTAAATAGGAAGGCTGACCGCGTCATACCCAATCAGCGCCCAGATGGAGGCTGACCTTGCTGGTCTTGGACCGGCTCAAGGTCAGCTTTTTTTGCTTCGGGGAGAGCATTTCGGACATATTTTCCCTTCTAACTTACAACACTAAGGGTATGAACCTGTCTAGTGGCGATCATCGCTGAACTCCTGCTGGTCTTTCGTTGGGCGTGTTTTTCATTGGGTGTGAATGATTTTAGTATTGAAGGGGAATCGCATGAAGCAGCAAACGCTTGTCACGATTGTCATCACAGCTTTAATTATCGGCGGTGTTGTTTGGTTCATTCCTGCCCAGCTGGATATATCCTGGTATCAGCCGGAAACAGCACAGGATCAACGTTTGGGTTATAGGGAGGGGCCAGGGGACCTGGATAAGGGGGACCAGGCAGATAGGGGGGATCAGGCAGGCCAGCCCCCCAGCAGCCAGGGGACTGGTGGGGATCAGCACCAGCAGGAGCTGGCAGACCGGGACAAGGGGCAACCAGAGATGAAAATGCAACTTGGAGGTAAAAAGACGCCAAGAACCGGACCCGTACAGGACAGGCAACGGAATGTGCGGGGGGGAGGGCCCATCACGGAGCCGTTCACTGTGTTGCTGTTGGGTGTGGATGACCGCCGGGGGAACTTTGTGGGCCGTTCGGATGTGATTATCCTCGCTGTTGTGCGGCCCCAAGATCCTTCTGTCTCCTTGCTGTCCATCCCCCGGGATACCTATGCCCCCATTGCCAAGCGGGGAACGTATGAAAAGATCAACCATGCCTACGCCTACGGCACAGAAACCGCGTTAGCCACCCTTGAAAACTTCCTGGATATTCCCATCGATTATTATGTGGCGGTCAATTTTAAGGGTTTTATTCAACTCATTGACTTACTGGGGGGGATCCGCCTTGATGTGGAGCGGGATGTTTCGTATCAGCACCGCTATGACGGGAACCAGGCGTTGTATGTCCATAAAGGGGAACAGGTACTGTCCGGTGAGGAAGCTCTGCTTTATGTTCGCTTCCGCAGTGATGCAGAAGGGGACTTTGGCCGCAACAGGCGGCAGCAACAGGTGATCAGGGCCTTGGTAGACCAGGCCCTGGATATCAGCAACATGACCAAATTGGCAGATATCATGAAGATTATGGTCAAGCATGTGCGTACCAATCTTCCTGTCTTGGATATGATCCGTTTGGTCCGCCAGTTGTCAGCTTTGACCTCTGACCAGGTGGAAACGATTGCGGTTAAGGGGGAGACGGGCAGTATCCGGGGCATTTCCTATGTGTTTATCGCTGAAGAGGAACGCTTGCGCCTGCAGCAGGAATTAAAGCGACGTTTAGAATGAACAAGTGTCTATGCAATAAGTGTCTATTTTTTCTCTCCTTGTCACCCGTAGCGGACATTTAGCGTAAGTAAGGTAATGAATGGAGACATGGATGCTCCAAACGGGTGAGAGGAGGAGAAAGGCATGCGTTCATTCAAACGATATTCTATACAGGAATTTAAGCGTTATCTTCGCGGTGTCCAGGTGCGGCGCCATATTGATCATATTCAAATTCATCACACTTGGCGTCCGCGCAAAAGCGATTATCAGGGGGAGCGGACCATCCGCGCCATGTATCACTATCATACCCAAACCAGGGGTTGGCGGGATATCGCCCAGCATTTCACCGTTTCTCCTGACGGCTGCATCTGGGATGGACGTTCCCTGGAGATGGACCCGGCTGGTATTGCAGGCCACAATCAAGGCGGGCTTATGTTTGAAATGATCGGCAATTTTGACCGGGGA
Source organism: Caldalkalibacillus thermarum (assembly GCF_014644735.1). NCBI lineage: Bacteria > Bacillati > Bacillota > Bacilli > Caryophanales > Bacillaceae > Caldalkalibacillus > Caldalkalibacillus thermarum. The sequence goes on from NZ_BMKZ01000044.1 coordinate 14,233, forward strand.
GAGGAACGGCTGGAGGGGGCTCAGCTGCATGCGGTGGCCCATGCCGTGGCCGCCTGCCTGGAGCGCTTTGGCCTCACTTATGACCAGATTGTTTTTCACCGGGAACACGCTGCCAAAACCTGTCCGGGCACCAGCATTTCCAAGCCTTGGTTTATCGGACAGGTCCGGAGGGCGGCAGGGGGGCAACAGGTGACAAGCAGCCAGACGGGAATTAAGGACATTTCTGCCCAACCGTCAACAGGACGGGTAGAGAGCGCATCCAGCGCCGGCGCTTGGAGCGGGGAAATTTTGCGCCGGGGAGACCGGGGGGCCAAAGTGCGTGACTTGCAGCGTCTTTTGGCTGAGCGGGGCTATCAGCCTGGCCCTATTGATGGCATTTATGGTCCTTTAACAGAGGCAGCGGTCAGGCGGGCCCAGCGGGATCTGAATATTGCTGTGGATGGGATTGCCGGTCCGCAAACGTACCGGGCCTTAACCCGCCGCTAAGCGATTTCCACTGGCTGATCCATATAGATCCAGTCCCCCCACTCAAGTCTTGCTTGCCCATTGGTCAGGTTTGTCAACCACTGGGCTGCTTTGTCTTCATTGCCCTTGGGGATCAAGAGGGTCAGGGTGACTTGGTCAAGATACTGGATGTCGTCCAGTTTTAAGCCCCTGTTTTGGACTTCGTTTTGCACCTTGCCCAGCCAGGTGTAATCTACGGTGACCCGCAGTTTGCGGTGCAGCAAGCGCCGGATGACCCCTGCAGCCTTAATGCCCTCTTTGGTGGCCTGGCCATAAGCCCGGATCAGGCCACCGGCGCCCAGTTTGATGCCGCCAAAATAGCGGGTGACCACCACAACGGTGTCGTGAAGGCCGATCTTTTTCAGCACTTCCAGCATCGGCCTGCCGGCAGTCCCGCTCGGTTCTCCGTCATCATTGGCTTTTTGATGTTCGTGGTGCTCGCCGATGATGTAGGCGGAGCAGTTATGGGTGGCCTGCCAGTGCATCTTTTTAATTTGACCGATAAATTGAACCGCTTCTTCTTCCGACTCAGCCCGGTTCACATAGGCAATGAACCGGGATTTTTCAATGACGATTTCTTGTTCGCCGTATCCTTTGACCGTGAGATACTGATCCAACATCACGAACGCTCCTTTAAGAAGGTGATAGTGGGTTGCCATGGTCTTTGCCGTCACGCTACAATAGATTTAGTATACCCTTTAAGTATAGCGCGAGTGGTGTCAGGTGCCAATGATTCACACGATAGGGGAGCGTTGTGTTGATGATACACTGGTTAAAAACATATAAAGGGGCGGTTGTATTCGGCGCAGTGGCCTGCCTGGCTCTGTTTACTTTGTTTTATTCTGTGTTGACTGAGCCCGCTCCCCGGTTAGCAGAAAGCAGCCTGGAGCAGGATGGGCAGGGCGGGGCAGCACAAGAGGGCCAAGATCTGGACCAGCCGCTTGAAGAGACAGCATCACCCGATTTTCCTTTTACAGAGGGCTTTGAGGAATACGAAGAATGGATGATCAAATGGAAAAAGGGATTTCCCCGCCCGGAAGAGGAAGAGTTTGAGGTCTTGGATGTGGATGATAAGCGGCAGATTATGCTGGTCCGTCTTCACAAAGGCGTCGATCCCATGACTTGGTATAAGCGCTGGGCCGGGCGAACGGATATTGAGTATATCCGCCCCAACCAGCGCGTGGAAATTAAAAGCTGGCATGATTCTAAATCTGTCACTCCAGAACAGGTTGAAGCATTGCAAGCCTATTTGCAGCAAATTAATGCTGAAGCCGCCTGGGAAGTGGCCGACAGGAACGATGAGATCACCATTGCCATTTTGGATACGGGGATTGATTTAACCCATCCCTTGCTTAAAGATTTTCTGGTGGAAGGGATCCATTTGATCACCTATACGGAAGAGGAACAGGAACGGCTGGACATTGATCCCACTCCACAGGATTACAACGGACATGGCACCCAGGTAGCCGGTGTGATTGTCGCTGCGGAAAATGAGTGGGGCTACCGGGGCTTGTTGCGGTCGGCCAACTTGATGCCGGTCAAAGTGATGAGAGATGACGGCAGCGGGTCGGAGTTTGATGTGGCCCGGGGAATTTATCATGCGGTTGACCATCAGGCAGACATCATTGTCCTTTCTGTGGGCTTTCCGTTTAATTCGGAGTGGATGCGGGAAGCGGTGGAATATGCGGAGGAACACGGGGTGCTGGTGATTGCGGCCACAGGCAATTCGGAAGAAGGGACGGGGGCCATGCAGGTCAGCTATCCGGCAGCCTATCCTTCTGTCCTGGCCGTGGGGGCGGTCAATGAGCGGGATGAATATGAACGTTATTCCAATTTTGGTCCGGAAGTGGATCTTGTTGCCCCCGGAACCGTGTTCACCACGGACACAGGGGGCGGCTTTACCAAGGTGCAGGGAACATCGATGGCCGCGCCCCAAGTGGCTGCTCTGGCGGCACTGGTGATGCACCAGTATCCTGAACTGACACCCGTAGAAGTGCGCAATCATATGATTTATACGGCTGAAGATGTCTATCAAGAAGGTTGGGATATGTATACTGGCCACGGACGGATTGATATGGGTGCCGCCCTGAGCACCCCACCGGTGAAAGATATTTATGCCGCCAACCATTCTCCGGAACAGGCAGCCCCTTTTCCCATTGAAACCATGGTGTATTCCGAATTGCGGGACAAAGAGGACCGCGATTATTTCATCGTTGAAACGCCGTACAGGGGGACCATTGAACTGGATATCTATTTCCATGTGGGTAAATATAACGGCATTGACTTGACCTTCTATCCAAACGGGGACGAAAACCTGGCCCAAACCTTTACCATTCAGAAGGAAGAGGTGCTTGTGCTGGAGGTTCCCCAGGGAGCATCGCTGATCAGGCTGTCTTACAACGACAAGGAACGGCGCACGACACCCGTTCCGTATCAAATCACCAATTCCTTTAACATTTATAAAGACAACCAGCATCCCAATCACTCCCCGGAGGAAGCCTATCCTTTGCAAGGGGACGGGAAGGTGATCGTTGGCACCTTGCATGAGGAGCAGTTGCAAGATTGGTTTGTTTTTGAAGCGCCTGCCCCGGGGCAATTGGAAGTGCTTGTGACCGTGCATACGTCACGGCTGGATCCTGTGCTGAGAATTTATACCCCTGAAGGGCACGAGCACATTGAGGATAATGATGATCCTCCTTGGGAGGAACGGTACGTGACCAAGGTAAGACCCGGCCGGTATTATATTGTGGTTGAAGATTATTACGGCAACCAGGTGAATGAAGAGTATTACCTGATTGCAACCTATTCCCCTCTTGAAGAGGGAACAGAGCCGGACACCCGCTAGACAGGCCGCGGACGAAGGGGACCGTAAGCGGCTGCCCTGAAATGTGCATGTTTAGATCACAGGACAATGTAAAAAGGCCAGTTCCTTTGCCGTACATGTTCGCCAGAGCATACACGGGAAGGAACTGGCCGATTTATTTGTTGCCGGAACGAAACCGGCTGTTGTTTATGCTTTTGTTTATAGAGTACAACTGATTTAACAGGCGGTCAATGCTCTGGCTGGTTTCAATCACCCGGGGGTGCTGAAAGTCCTGGTAGCAGGCCATAAGGGTGTATAATTGCTTTCTTTTTTCTTCTATCTGCTGCCAAATCTTATTCACCTCTGACTGACTGATGTCTCTTTCCAGTGGAGACCTCTCCTTATACTATTCTGGGTCTTAAGCATCCCCATCTTACCACATTGTTTTTATAAATCCTACTCATTCGACAAAAGATACTAAAATAAACCACGCTTCGACACCTCTCTCTTTGATTGACAGGTTTGTCGAAATAGGATAGGATATGTCTGATACCGTGCGTGTGAGATGCTGGACAATTTGCGCAAGGAGGGAGTTCATTGTCACTCAAAAAAGGACATCGTCTGTTTACTTCTGAATCTGTTACGGAAGGTCACCCGGATAAAATTTGTGACCAGATTTCCGACGCCATATTAGATGAAATTTTAGCCAAAGACCCCAACGCCCGTGTCGCTTGTGAAACCTCGGTCACGACCGGGCTGGTGCTGGTGGCTGGTGAAATTACGACAGACTGTTATGTCGATATTCCAAAAATTGTCAGGGACACCATCAAAAACATAGGCTATACCCGGGCCAAGTACGGTTTTGATGGTGATACCTGCGCTGTGTTGACGGCCATTGACGAACAATCCCCCGATATCGCCCAGGGGGTTAACCGGGCGCTGGAGGCTCGGGAAGGGCAGATGACGGATGAGGAGATTGAAGCGATTGGTGCTGGGGACCAGGGACTGATGTTTGGTTTTGCCTGCGATGAAACCCCCGAATTGATGCCTTTGCCCATTTCTCTGGCCCATCAGTTGGCCCGCCGTTTGAGCAAAGTGCGCAAGGAAGAGATTGTAGACTATCTCCGGCCGGACGGCAAAACGCAAGTTACCGTCGAGTATGATGAACACAACCGTCCGGTGCGCATTGACACCATCGTGGTTTCCACCCAGCATCATCCGGAAATCAGCCAGGAGCGGATCCGGGAAGACATGATTGAACACGTGATCAAACCGGTTGTTCCTGCCGAATGGCTGGACGAAAACACCAAATATTTTATTAATCCCACCGGCCGTTTTGTGATCGGCGGTCCGCAAGGGGATGCCGGTTTGACGGGGCGTAAAATCATTGTTGACACCTATGGCGGGTATGCCCGTCACGGCGGAGGGGCCTTTTCAGGTAAAGACCCAACCAAAGTGGACCGTTCTGGCGCTTATGCTGCCCGTTACGTGGCTAAGAACATTGTGGCTGCAGGGCTGGCCAAAAAAGTGGAAGTCCAGCTGGCCTACGCCATCGGGGTGGCCCAGCCTGTGTCCGTTGCCGTGGATACCTTTGGCACAGGCCAAGTGGATGACGTGGCTTTAGCTGAACTGGTCCGCGAGCATTTTGACCTCCGTCCGGCTGGCATTATCAAAATGCTGGATCTGCGCCGTCCCATCTATCGCCAGACTGCAGCTTACGGACATTTTGGCCGTCCTGATCTCCACCTGCCTTGGGAAAAAACAGATAAAGCCGAAGCCCTGAAACAAGCAGCGGCAAAACTGTAGCCAGCGATGCAACTAGCCGGCGCTCCCCTTAGATCCATCAGACATGATAACTAAACCAGCTGTCATGATTGGCCCAACCAGCTGCCGCCTGCTGTATGGGGATGCCATTCTATGAATTGTACAGGCCTGATGCTTAAGGCCTATTTTTTTTTCTAACTAAGAGAACCGCCGCTGACGACGCAGGAGGCTTCTATTATAATGTAATTATAATGTAACTAAGCTTTGGCTATCAGCGTAGTGCATAGGTATGAATTTTAATAAGAAATAGGAGACACTACGAATTTAATGTGTATAATCGAAATATAAAGGCGGGGACAAGTCATGACGCTGGATAGCCAGTTACTGGATCAGATTCTAAACAAAACCGTTTCCACCGTGGAAACAAGCCAGCGCCAAATCTATGAGCTGGCTGAGCAAGCCCTGTCGGAACGGGAACGGCTCAAACTGGAACTGGAACAGGTCAATCAAAAAATTGCTGAGGCGATTGCCACAACGGACCGTCTGGACAGGGAACTGCGCCAGGCGCGTTCCCGTCTGGCTGAAGCAAGCCGCCGCTTTAACCGGATCAATGAAAGCGAGCTGAAGCGGGTTTATGAGCAAGCCCATCACCTGCAAATGGAGCTCCGTTTGTCGGAAGAGAAGGAAAAGCAGTTCCGGGAGCGGCGGGATGACTTGCAGCGCCGTTTAAAACAAATGGACATGATGATTGACAAGGCCCAAAATCTAGCGACCCAGATCAGTGTCGTGCTCCATTATTTGACCGGCGACTTGAGCCAGGTGAGCAAAATCATTGAAGAGGCCAAGGCCTCCCAAGCCTTGGGTTTGAAGGTGATTCAGGCCCAGGAGGAGGAACGGAAAAGGGTGGCCCGGGAAATTCATGACGGTCCGGCCCAGTCGCTGGCCAATGTGCTGCTGCAAACTGAAATTATTGACAGAACCTATCAGCAGGGCCAAAGTGAGCAAGTCAAACAGGAGATGGAGGTCCTAAAGCGCAACGTGCGCGAGACACTGAGCGACATCCGGCGCATCATCTTTAATTTGCGTCCGATGGCGCTGGATGATTTGGGACTTGTCCCTACCTTACATAAATATATGGAAAAAATTAAAGAAACCCATTCCATTAAAGCGGAATTTCATGTGCGGGGCAAGGAGCCGCAGCTGCCATCGGCCATGGTCGTGGCTTTGTTCCGCTTGGCTCAGGAAGGGATCACCAACGTGTTAAAGCATGCCCGGGCCAGTCATATGTTGGTCAAACTTGATTTTAATGCTTCCGGCATCTACCTGGTTGTGCAAGATAACGGCCGGGGATTTGATCCAGCGCAGCAGCAAGAGGAAGGGTTTGGGCTGTTGGGCATGAAAGAGCGGGTCAAGCTGCTGGAAGGGGAGTTTCATCTCTCCTCCAGAGTCGGCCGGGGAACCAAACTTGTGATTAAGATCCCCATCAAAGGGAAAGCAAACACCACTTGACCTGCGGCCTAAAAGCCCAATGAAAGCTGTGAAGGGAGGGGACATGATGACTAGCGAAAATAAAATCAATATTTTGATTATAGATGACCACACCATGTTCCGGGAAGGCGTTAAACGGGTGATTGAGATGAACCCGGACTTTGAAGTGGTGGGGCAGGCCGGAGACGGGGAAGAAGCGATGCGTCTGGTGGAGGAGCTGAAGCCTGATGTCATTTTGATGGATATCAATATGCCCAAGATGAACGGAGTGGAAGCGACTGAAGAAATTTTACGCCACTCCCCTGACTCCAAGATCATTATATTGTCCATTCATGAGGATGAGTCCTATGTGTTCCGCACCTTGCAGGCCGGAGCGAAGGGTTACCTGTTAAAAGAGATGGATATTGACGCCCTGTCTGAGGCCATCCGCATCGTCCACGAAGGGGGCGCCTATATTCACCCCAGGGTCACTGGCAAATTGGTGGAAGAGTTTCGCCGATTGAAAAAACAGGACGGTCAGGAAACGGCAAAGGAAGAACCGTTAATCCGCGTCACCGATCCTTCCGAGTTGCGTGATGAATATGAGATCTTGCAGTTATTGACCAAGCGGGAGTATGAAGTGTTGCAGCTTTTGGCCCAGGGTAAAAACAACAAGGCGATTGGCGAGGAACTGTTTATCAGTGAAAAAACTGTAAAGAATCATGTGAGCAGCATTTTGCAAAAACTGAAAGTCCAGGACCGGACTCAGGCGGTCATCGAAGCGATTAAAAACGGATGGGTGGATATTCACCAATAGCCGGGTGGTATGAACCACTCCTCCGGCGAGGAAAGCGAGACAGCCCGGCAGTCACCCCAACCGTCCCCCCCGCATAATGTAAAGCAAAGGGGGGTTGGCGATGGAAAACTTTTTACTGTGGTTCTTGGCGATTTATGGGACAACGGCAGGTTGTCTCGCTGTGGCAAAATGGTGGTACGGACGCTTCCGCCCGCCACGGGTGGATTATTATCTCTTAACGTTTAATTCTGCCCAGCACATCGAATGGGTGATTCGTTCAACTGCCCATTTATCCCGCATCGAAGGGCGAGAGTTCCGCTTTATTATCCTGGATTCCGGTTCTCATGATGACACTTTGGCCATTATTGAAAAATTTATGCGCAAGGGGATTCGCATCGAACTTTTCACTGACATGGAGGACCCCTTCTGTAAAATCATGGATGCCCATAGCGCTCTCGCCTGTTGCAGGGGAGACCAAGACAGGGAAATTAAAGTGATTGACCTCAGGAGGAGGCACTGCGTGTGCGAATACAAGACAAGTTAAATGTCCATGCCGGCCATCCCAAACCGGAACAGCAATTTCGTCCCCAAGCTTCCTTTAACCGGGTGCTGAACAAGGCAGAAGCCCGGGTTCAGCGGGAGACGCTGGCTGGTTTATGGCAAAAAATTGAATCAGCAGGGGAACAATTGGCCGAACGGCGCACGCTGGCCCATCTGCTTCAGTATAAGCGGCTGGTCAAACAGTTTTTAGAGGAAGCGGTCAGGGGCGGGTTGAAATGGATGGAGCGGGAAGGACGTGATGCCCGCGGCCGCCTGAAGGTGTACCACCTGATTGAGCAAGTGGATCAACACCTGTTAGAGCTGACCGATGAACTTTTGGCCACGGAAGAGGGACGGCTGAAACTGTTGGCCGTCATTGGCGAGATCCAAGGACTCCTGGTTGAGCTGTATGGTTAAGAGGCGTTTAGTGAGATGGGGGTTTCAATGGCCAAACATCATGACTTGTCCAGCAAAGTTATGATGTTTTTTATTTTTTTAAGGTTATTTTTTATCATAAATTATCCGAGAAGACCCCCACTTTTAAACGAAATGTAAGTGGGGGATGAATCGGGCACAAACATATATTCCCTATATGAACTGGAAGTGATAAGATTATGGTTAGGAGGGGGAAGCCATGCAGAAAGCCTATCGCTTTCGCCTGTATCCTAACCAAAAACAACAGACCCTGATCCATAAGACGTTTGGCTGTTGCCGTTTTGTGTTTAATCACTTCCTTGCCAGACGGAAAGAAGTCTACGAGACGGAAAGGAAAACACTTGGATATCATGCCTGTTCAGCGTTGCTAACTCAACTCAAGAAAGAACGAGAGTGGCTGAAAGAACCGGATGCCACAGCCTTGCAAACAGAGTTGCGACACTTGGATGACGCGTTCAAAAGGTTCTTCCGGGAGAAAAAAGGCTACCCCCGTTTTAAAAGCCGTAAAAACCCGGTACAATCCTATACCTCTAAAAACAACAACGGCTCCATTGTCATTGCAGGCAACCGGATTCGTCTGCCTAAACTGGGTTGGGTTAAATTGGCCAAGTCCCGTGAAGTGGAAGGGCGTATCCTTTCCGCCACCATTCGGAAAAATCCATCGGGCAAATACTTTGTGTCG
>NZ_BMKZ01000045.1 GCF_014644735.1 Caldalkalibacillus thermarum
ATGCGACCGAAGGTCCTATCCGGTATTAGCCCCGGTTTCCCGGGGTTATCCCGGTCTTACAGGCAGGTTGCCTACGTGTTACTCACCCGTCCGCCGCTCGATCCACTCCCGTCCGCCCGAAGGCTTCCGGAAGCTTCACGCGCTCGACTTGCATGTATTAGGCGTGCCGCCAGCGTTCGTCCTGAGCCAGGATCAAACTCTCCATCAAAACTCATCCCAAAGGAATGAGCCCCGCACGCTTGTGCTTTGTTCAGTTTTCAAGGTTCTCTTGTCAAGCGACGTTCCTTATCATAACAAACAACAACTAATCTGTCAACCTATTTTTTAAAAATCCACATAGACTACGGAACGCACCTGTTCTTTCGAGTACAGTCCCGAATCATAGTCTTTTAAGTTTGTCCTCTCGTAACAGCAGATAACAATATACCACAGGTTAGGCCAGAATGCAAGATGTTTTTGAGATCCTATTTAGGGGATTGACTGTAAGCTCACTTTGTATCATCAATCCCGCAAAACAGATAAAAAAATGAGGGAGCATACCCTCCCTCACATGTTATCTTTTGCCCACGCTTTAATCCTTCTCTCTCATCGTGGGGAACAGTAACACATCCCGGATAGAAGGGGCGTTCGTTAACAGCATCACCAAACGGTCGATGCCAATCCCTAATCCACCGGTGGGGGGCATGCCATACTCCAAAGCCTCAATAAAATCTTCATCCATACTGTGGGCTTCCTCGTTTCCTTGCTCCCGTTCAGCCAGCTGAGCTTCAAAACGCTCCCGCTGGTCAATGGGGTCGTTTAATTCCGTAAAGGCATTGGCATGCTCTCGCCCAACAATATAGAGCTCAAAACGATCCGTAAAGCGGGGATCTTGCTTGTTCTTTTTGGCCAACGGCGAAATAGCCAGAGGATGCCCATAGACAAAGGTGGGTTGAATCAGGGTATGCTCCACTTTTTGCTCAAAAAACTCATTGACAATGTGGCCAAAAGTCATGTGTGGTTCGATCTCTACACCATGCTCTTTTGCTAGAGCCCGCGCTTGTTCATCACTCATCTGTTGGGAAAAGTCTATACCGACTGTCTCTTTGATGGCCTCCACCATGGAGATTCTTTTCCACGGCGTGGCCAAATTGATCTCGTGTTCACCGTAAGTGATCGTTGTTGTGCCCAGCACTTCGAGGGCCACATGTTCAATCAGTTTTTCCGTCAGCTCCATAATATCTTCAAAGTCGGCATAAGCCTGATATAACTCAAGCATTGTAAACTCTGGGTTATGCCGGGTGGAGATTCCTTCATTGCGGTATACACGGCCAATTTCATATACCTTTTCTATGCCACCCACAATGAGACGCTTCAAGTGAAGTTCGAGCGCAATGCGCAGATACAACTCCATATCCAAGGCATTATGATGGGTAATAAACGGACGGGCTGCTGCTCCCCCGGCAATGGTGTGTAACGTGGGCGTTTCCACTTCCAGAAAGCCAAGCTTGGCCAAATAGTTGCGGATGGCCTGAATGATGCGGCTGCGCGTTACAAAGGTTTGCTTCACTTCCGGATTGATAATCAAATCGACATAACGCTTGCGGTAGCGCTGCTCCACATCTTTTAAACCATGATACTTGTCGGGCAAAGGGCGCAATGATTTGGTCAACAAAACAAAAGTTTTCGCTTTAACCGTTGTTTCACCCCGTTTGGTTTTAAACACCGTGCCATGTACACCGACAATATCCCCTAAATCAGCTTGTTTGAACAGCTCAAACGCTTCTTCGCCCACTTTATCCAGGCGCACATAGATCTGGATGCGCCCTTTCATATCCTGAATGTGGGCAAACCCTGCTTTTCCCTGCTCTCTTTTGGTCATAATGCGGCCAGCAATTTGGACTTCGTGCTCTTGGGGATCTAATTCTTCTTTGGGAATATGGTCATAGCGGTCCAAGATGTCTTGGGAATAGTCGCGCTGTTCAAAGCGCTGTCCAAAAGGATCAATCCCCTTTTCCCGAAGCGCCTGCATTTTTTTCCTGCGTACCAGCAGTTGATCGTTTAATTCTTCGCTCATGCCAGTTTCACTCCCTTTTTGACCAAACCAAAGACTTAGATATATTCCACTATAGGATTAACATCCTTTTGCTAAACTAGTAATACTATACCACGTTCAGAAGGATTTACGAAAGGGAGACCCTCCACGCGGTTCTCCCCTTGATCCTTTACCGTTGAATATCTAAAATTTCATACTGAATGACACCGGCCGGTACGTTGACATCGACCACATCGCCTTTGCGTTTACCCAGTAAAGCCTGGCCGACCGGAGATTCATTAGAGATACGGTTTTCCGAAGGATTGGATTCAGCTGAGCCTACAATTGTATATTCCACCACATCATCAAATTCAAGATCCTTTAAGATGACGCGAGAACCAATACCCACAATCTCAGTGTCCACTTCATCATTTTGGATGACGCGCGCATTGCGCAGCATTTTCTCCAGAGTAATAATGCGTCCTTCAATAAAGGCCTGCTCATTTTTAGCATCGTCATATTCAGAGTTTTCGCTAATATCGCCATAGCTGATCGCCAGTTTGATCCGTTCAGCCACTTCTTTGCGCTTGACTGATTTCAGATGCTCCAGCTCTTGCTCCAGCTTTTTGAGGCCTTCAGCCGTAAGAATGGTTTCTTTTTCAGACATCATTGACTCCCCCAGACATCGTTAAAGTTCCCTAGTCAATGTGTGGGAGATTGACCACTCAGACTAGGATGTGGAAACGGGTGTAAGTGTAGAAAAACTGCCAGTCGACTGATCAACTGGCAGTTAAATTCTAGAAAATCTTATCGTATTATAGGAGAAAACCTTTGCTGATGTCAATAGTCTTATGAAACAGCTTGCTCCTGCTCTTCAAACGGAGCCACAAAATCATACAGGATGTTAAGCAGTTGATCTCTTGTCTCTGCCTGATTAATTTGATTGCGGATCCTGGCCGCCCCGCGCAGGCCTTTAATGTACCAAGAAGCATGCTTGCGCATCTCTTGGACGGCGATTTTTTCTCCCTTCAGGGCGATCAGACGGTCCATATGCAGTTTACATATATCTATCCGTTCTTTGGGAGTAGGTTCAGGGTATAGTTTGCCTTCTTCCAAATATTTCACTGTGCGGTACAGCATCCATGGGTTACCCAGCGCGGCACGCCCAATCATGACTGCATCTACACCAATTTCATCCAGCATTTGTTTGGCTTTCTGGGGGGAATCAACATCGCCATTACCAATGACAGGGATTTTCACCGCTTCTTTCACTTGCTTAATCACATCCCACCGTGCCTTTCCCTCGTACATCTGGGCACGGGTGCGTCCGTGAACGGCCACAGCCTGGGCTCCTCCCCGTTCTGCTGCCAAAGCATTTTCAACGGCATAAATGTGTTCATCATCCCAACCAATCCGCATTTTAACTGTGACAGGCTTTTCAACAGCATCTACCACAGCGGCTACCATCTCATAAATTTTATTGGGATCGAGCAGCCATTTCGCTCCTGCATTGCACTTGATAATTTTCGGTGCCGGGCAGCCCATGTTAATGTCAATAATATCGGCGTTTGTTTGTTTATCCACTATTTTTGCAGCTTCGACCAGCGTTTTACGGTCACCGCCAAATATTTGCAGTGACAGAGGCCTTTCCCTTTCATCCACATACAGCATCTTTTTGGTGCGCAAATTGCCGTGAATCAGCGCCTTGTCACTGACCATTTCTGCATAAACCAATCCGGCACCAAACTCCTTGGCGATCAGCCGGAAAGCTGGATTGCACACCCCGGCCATAGGCGCCAGCACAACCTGGTTTTTTAATTTAATGGGGCCGATCTTAAAGGCCATCATTGTCACCCCTTTCTAGCTGATCATGATCTATATCTCCTTTTAATTCCTTAACGTCAACGTCCAGTACCTTTGCAATTTCTGCCAAAAACTCGGGAGACGGTGCTTTGTTTCCCCGTTCTACCGCACCTAAAACAGAAACCGACACATGGAGTGCATCGGCCAGCTCTTTTTGAGTATAGCCCTTTAATTTGCGAAATGCACGTATCCGTCTGCCCCAAATGTCAAGCTGATCTTCCACTTCTCGACACCCTCTCTGTTCACCTGTTCCAGCAGATGACGGACAGGCTGATGAATCCCTGGTATCACTACATCAGGCGCAATCTCGGCTAATGGAACAAGCACAAATGCACGCTCGGTCATTCTGGGGTGTGGAAGCTTAAGATATTTCGTTTCTAAAGATAAATGATCATAGAGCAAAATGTCAATATCAATCGTGCGCGGCCCCCAGCGCACATCACGGGTCCGGCCCAGCTGCTTTTCAATAGACTGGGTCAAACCCAACAGCTCATGAACGGTGAGAGATGTTTCCCCTTTCACGGCCATATTAAGGAACGGAGGTTGGTCTACATACCCTACAGGTTCTGTTTCATAAATGGAAGACAAGCGGCTCAACCTTACTCCGGGATGATCTATCAAGCCGTTCAAAGCTTGCCGGAGATAACCTTCCCGCTGTCCCAAATTGGAACCCAGCGCCAAGTAAAAAGGGGACTCGCTCATGCTAAATCCCCTCCGTCATCCCGCCTGCGCCGGATCTCCACGGCAACACCTGCATATTGACCCGGAATAGGCGGAGTAGGTTTGGTCACCTTCACCTTCACTTCCTCCACTTGAGGAAAAGTACGCAAGAGCTGACTGGCAATATCTTCTGCCACCGCCTCAACCAAGCGATACACTTTCTTTTCCATAATTTCCTGCACCAGACGATAAATGAGGCTGTAATCAATGGTGTCTTCCAGACGGTCCGATTGGCCGGCTTTCCTCAGGTCAAGATAGGCCTCCACATCAACAAGATAAGGCTGCCCCAATGTGTTCTCTTCCGCAAAAACGCCATGGTAGGCATAAAACCGCATGCCTTGAAACACAATTTTATCGATGCTGGCCGCCCCCTTTCCTACCCAACATCACATCCATCATTTTCACGGCCCGGCATACTTCTTTTACATCATGAACCCGGACAATGTCACACCCTTTGGCGATACCCAGACATACAGTGGCAATCGTGCCTTCCACCCGCTGATCAACAGGCAAATTGAGCGTATGGCCGATCATCGATTTGCGGGAGGTGCCCAAAAGCACCGGGTAACCCAAGGCGGTAAACGTATCCAATGAACGCATCACTTCCAAGTTGTGCTCATAAGTTTTGGCAAAACCGATCCCCGGATCGAGAATAATTTGCTCCTCTTTGACCCCTGCTTGGCGGACCAGCTGAATACTTTCATACAAGTCATTGATCATGTCCCTGATCAGATGCTGGTAGTCTTTGTTATGCCTGTTGTGCATGAGAATAATGGGCGCTCCGGTTTCTTTGGCCACCTGGGCCATGGACTTGTCCGCTTTAGCCCCCCACACATCATTGATGATGTGGGCTCCCTTCTCAAGGGCTTCCTTGGCGACGTTCGCTTTATAGGTGTCAATGGAGAGGGGAACGTCGAAGCGAGAGGCCAGGGCTTCTACAACAGGGATGACCCGCTCCAGCTCTTCTTCCTCAGGCACCGGTGTCGCCCCGGGGCGGGTGGATTCCCCGCCAATATCGATAATGTCCGCCCCATCAGCGATCATCCGGGCGGCATGATCAACCGCCTGGTCTAACCGTTGATGCTTCCCCCCATCGGAAAACGAATCTGGTGTCACATTCAGGATCCCCATCACATACGTTTTTTGGGAGAAGTCCAAAGTAAACGGACCCGCTTTAATCTTGCCTCGTTTCATCTGTGCTCACCCTTGTCTACGGAAAATCTCTATGGAAAATCGCTTTTTATCTTTTTTTATCTCCTTACATTGACTAGACGTCCTACAGACAAATCTCGCCAATGGACCATAGCTTCGTTTTTTGCTGGTGATAGTACTGACGCAAACGGGTCACCACCGCATCAGCATCGGGGTCAGGATAGGACCGCTCATCCCACTGGGTGACCGCCACCAGTTCCTGCACCGAGTTGGTGATAAACACCTCTTCTGCTTCCTGGGCAAAAGGAAGGTCATACTCCCCTTCCTCAAACATTATCCCTAATAAAGAAGCCATGCGTAAGACCCACTGTCTGGTGATACCGTTTAAAATCCCTGTGGACAAGGCGGGCGTGTATAACTTTCCTTGTTTAATAAAAAACAGATTGCTGATGACCCCCTCGGCCACTTTGCCACTCTTAGTCAGCATGACCCCCTCAGCACCGGCTGGCACCTCCCGTTGGGCGAGGAGATTATTTAAAAAATGGTGCGATTTCCAGCGCTCATCTTTCTCCGGCTCATTGCGGCGGACGGAGACAGTGCGCAATACCTTATAGTCTGGCGCTGGGGACACAGGGCTGACGAACAAAATCTCAGTCACTTGATCATAAGGGGTTGAAGGAAGTCCAACGGGGGCAGCTCCAGCCGATACATTCAGGCGGAAGCGTCCGTCCTCCAGACGGTTGGCCTCCAGTAAACATTCAATCTGACGGACCACCCGCTCCCGGTCCGCCTGCCAAGGCAAACCGATTTCCCGGCACCCCTTTTCCAGCCGGGCCAAATGGTCATCCAGCAGAAAGGGATGTCCCTGATAAGTGCGAAAAGTTTCAAACAAGCCGGCCCCGTACAAAAATCCGTGATCAAAAACGGAAATGTGGGCTTCATCTTTCGCTACTAGCTTACCGTTTAAAAGGAGGAGCATTTCCATTCCTCCTTAGGTTTTACGAGGCGCATAATTTTCAATAAAATTTTGAAGTAACTTTTTCCCGTGCTGGGTCATGATCGACTCCGGATGGAACTGCACGCCTTCAATGGGCAAGTGCTTATGGCGAATGGCCATAATTTCTCCTTCCTCCGTCCAAGCGCTCACTTCCAATTCGGACGGCAAACTTTCCTTGTCCACAATTAAGGAATGATAGCGCGTCGCTTCAAACGGCGAAGGAACCTGATGAAACACTGTTTTCCCATCGTGATAAATCAGAGAGGTTTTGCCGTGCATCACCCGCTCAGCCCGGATCACTTTTCCTCCAAACACCTGGGCAATGGACTGGTGGCCCAGACAAACCCCGAAAATGGGAATTTTTCCGGCAAAATGGCGGATCACATCCAGGCTGATTCCTGCCTCATTGGGGGTGCATGGTCCCGGAGAAATCATGATATAATCAGGGTTTAGGCGTTCAATGCCTTGTATATCAATGGCATCATTGCGGTAAACGTGCAGTTCTTCACCTAATTCTCCCAAGTACTGGACCAGGTTATACGTAAACGAATCATAGTTATCAATCATGACAATCATCTTTCTCGTCCTCCCTCTGCTAAGCTCAGGCTCATTCTGGCTTCACTCTGCTCTAACGCTTTCCACAGTGCTTTCGCTTTGTTTAATGATTCCTGATACTCTTTTTCCGGCACTGAATCGATAACAATGCCTGCTCCAGCTTGAACATGGGCCCAGCCATCCTTGGCTAAGAGCGTGCGGATGGCAATGTTGAGCTCCATGTCGCCGTTAAAATCAATCCAGCCGATGGAGCCGGTATAAATGCCCCGCCGGACCGGTTCCAGTTCTTCGATAATTTCCATCGTCCTCACTTTAGGGGCCCCGGTAATCGTTCCCCCCGGAAACACTGCCCGAATCACGTCAAAGGCATCTTTCCCTGCTGCCAATTGACCCTGCACATTAGAGACAATGTGCATGACATGGGAGTATTCCTCAATGACCATAAATTCAGTCACCTTGACGCTGCCAAAGCGGCAGACCCGGCCCAGATCATTCCGCTCCAAATCGACCAGCATCACATGTTCAGCCCGTTCCTTCTCATGGTTAATCAGTTCCCGGGCCAGGCGCAAATCTTCAGCCCTGTTCATCCCCCGGGGCCGGGTACCGGCAATGGGGCGGGTATTCAGCTGGCCCCTTTTCAAGCGGATAAGCTGCTCCGGAGAGCCGCAGACCACCTGCAATTCGGGAAAATGAAGATACCCCATGTACGGAGAAGGATTAATTTCCCGCAAGGCTTTGTAAACCTCTACAGGGGGCACCAACAGGGGACGGGACTGGCGGACGGACAGGTTCACCTGAAAGACGTCCCCAGCGGCAATGTAATCACGCACTTTTTGCACGGCATCAATAAAGGCGGCCTCAGCAAAGGACGGGCAAATCTCCTGTCTTACTCCCCGCTGCTGGGAGGGCTGCCTCCACAAACCTGCCGTACCTGCCTGTGGCTCTTCCTTCCCTCCTTTGCCTTCAAGCGTGTTCATCACCGCCATCAATTGATCCCGCCATTGAAGCAACCGGTCCTGGGCCAGAGCATAATCCTGCGCCAAATCACCGCTTCTGTGTTGATACACCACCAGCCAATGTTGATCTTGCTCATGATCATACACCAAAACACGCTCAAACACCAGTAAGTAGATGTCCGGCAGTTTTAAATCATCTTGGCTCCATTGGGGCAAACGCTCAATTTCCCGGACTAAATCGTAACTGAAAAAACCAAGCAGCCCCCCGCAAAAATGTGGCAAATCATTGACAGCGGGGGCCCGTCGAGCAGCCGTCCATTGGCGAAGAAGATCAAGCAGGTTCCCGCGCAGAACATTGTGTTGCACCGGCTGTTCCTGTCCATTCAGCCCGGTGATGACCAGCTCCCTGTCTTTTCCTTTCAAGACACAAACCGGTTGGCAGGCCATCACAGAGTAACGGCCAGCCCGGCCGCTTTCCAACAGCACATGGTAGTTTAACCTTTGCGTCACCCGCTCATAGAGGGCAAACCAAAGCCCGTGGTCTAAATCAATCTTCAAAGCCAGTGGAAAAAAGGTATGCTGATTCGTTAGTTTAGCTTGTATCTCTGCTAATGTGGGTTTAAACATCATGCTGACACTCCACTCACACTAAGACTGATGTTTTCATTTTACTGTAATCAGCCCAAAAATACATTATACAAATACGCGTATGGTCAGAAATAAATAGCATTGTTCCAAAAAAAATACAGCACCGTTTGATGAAACCGTGCTGCAAACCGGTAGCGCTTAAATATCTCTTATTCCTCTGTTTCAAATTGATACAGCGGTGTGCTCAAGTAACGCTCCCCGTTGCTGGGTGAGACCGTCACCACTTTTTTCCCCTTGCCCAAACGCTTGGCCACTTCTAAAGCGGCATATACATTGGCGCCGGTCGAAATGCCGCCCAGAATCCCCTCTTCCCTGGCCAGCCTGCGGGCAGTTTCAAAGGCGGTCTCGTTGGAGACGGTGATCACTTCATTATAAATGGAGGTGTCCAAAATGTCGGGCACAAATCCAGGGCCAATGCCTTGAATTTTATGAGGGCCTGGCTCGCCCCCAGATAAAACAGGCGAATCTTCCGGCTCTACAGCGACAATATGGAGACGGGGAAATTTAGCTTTTAATACTTGCCCTGCCCCGGTGATGGTTCCCCCTGTTCCAACGCCAACCACAAAGGCATCCAGTTGATCACCCACTTGCTCTAATAATTCTTTGCCTGTTGTTTCCCGGTGAATCTTGGGATTGGCCTGATTCTTAAATTGTTGGGGCATAAAGTAATCGTCGTGCTCAGCCAATAATTCCTCTGCTTTTTGAATGGCTCCTTTCATGCCCTGCTTCCCGGGGGTGAGCACCAGTTCGGCCCCGAAGGCACGGAGAAGATTGCGCCTTTCAATGCTCATCGTATCAGGCATGACCAAAACCGCTTTGTAACCTTTGGCTGCAGCCACCATGGCCAAGCCAATCCCCGTGTTGCCACTCGTTGGTTCAATAATGGTCATTCCCGGCCGCAATTGACCCGCACGCTCAGCCTCTTCAATCATAGAAATGGCGATCCGGTCCTTGACACTGCTGCCCGGGTTAAACCATTCCAGTTTGACATACACATCCGCCTCCTCTGGTCCGACAAGCTTGTTCAGTTTAACCAGAGGAGTTTGTCCTATCAACTCTGTGATGCTATTAGCGACACGCATCGAAAAACCTCCTTATGCGCTTAAAACAAAACCAAAACCAAGTATTTTTATATGTTTTATTTCATTGCACTCATTTTATCATATTTTCTTCTTCCGTCAACCATAAAAAGGTTCAATGTTGTTACATTGAGGAAAAATTACGACCGTCCCCTAATCCTGCTGATCAGCAATTAACTGCTGTAATTCGTCTTTAGAAACCTCATAGGTCTCCCCGCAAAAGTGGCAATTTACCTCTGCTTGTCCCTGTTCTGCCAGCATCTTTTCTAACTCTTTAATGCCCAGACTGGCCAGCACTTCTTTGACCCGCTCCTTCGAACAGTTGCAGGCAAAGCGAATGGGCAACCGTTCCAACCACTTGATTTGTGCAGCGGGAAACAGGGTTTCAATCATCTGCTCAGGCGTATAGCCCTGATCCACCATTTGCGAAACAGGGGGAATCTCCGTCAGCCTTTTTTCTAACTGGCTGATAAACTGGTCCCGAACCCCGGGCAACAGTTGAATAATATAGCCGCCGCTTGCTTTAACCGAATGATCAGGATTGACCAACACTCCTACCGCAACGGCAGATGGCGTTTGTTCTGACTGGGCAAAATAGTAGGTAAAATCTTCCCCAATCTCACCGCTAACCAAGGGGCTTGACCCCTGATAAGGCTCCTTTAAGCCAAGATCACGGGTGACATAAAGATAACCCTGGGCACCGACAGCCCCGCCCACATCCAGTTTGCCCTGGTCGTTCAAAGGCAGATCAACATGGGGATTGGAGACAAACCCCCGCACCTCTCCCTTACCGTTGGCATCTACGATAATCCGTCCAATTGGACCGTTACCAGCCACGCGAATCGTGAGTTTCTCCTCACCCTTTAACATGGCCCCCATCATGGCACCGACCGACAGGGTACGCCCAAGAGCGGCTGTGGCTGTGGGCCAAGTGTCTTGCCGGCGGCGGCACTCCTCCGCCACCTGTGTGCTGCGAACTGCATAGATACGTACTTTTCCCTCCAACACCAGTGCTTTGACCAGATAATCTTGCTGGGAACTCATCTCCTAAGCCTCCTTTATCCTCGCCAGATCACGTTTTTAACGATTCCGTTGATACAACAAATATAATCCTTTTAAGGTTAGGAATGGATCAACGTGCTGAATATATCTCGACTTCTGGGCAATAATCTCCGCCAGTCCCCCGGTGGCAATGATGGTGGGCTTGCAACCTTTTTCTTGCATAATGGTTTCAATAATCCCATCCACTTGCCCCACATAACCGTACAAAATTCCCGCTTGCATCGCTTCCACCGTATTGCGGCCAATCACCCGCTGGGGAAATTTAAGCTCAATACGGGGCAGCTTGGAGGCATATTGATACAGGGCTTCCGTTGAGATCTGCACACCCGGGGCAATGGCCCCCCCTTGATAGCGGCCCTTTTCATCCACATAACAAAACGTGGTGGCGGTACCAAAATCTATAATGATCAGCGGGGGTGTATACTCGTTAAGGGCGGCTACCGCATTGACAATCCTGTCGGCCCCAACCTCTTTAGGGTTTTCATAGTGTATGGCTAATCCTGTTTTTAACCCTGGCCCCACAACAAGCGGGGTTTGCTTAAAATATTTTGTGCACATCCGCTCCAGAGCAAACATCAGCGAAGGAACAACCGAAGAAATGATAATCCCACGGACATCAAGGGGAGAAAGGCCCGCTTCCCGAAACAACCCCTTGACCAGCATACCGTATTCATCTTCCGTTTGCTGCTTATGGGTAGTGATCCGCCAGTGATGGGTCAGCTGATCCTGTTGATAAACCCCCAATACAATATTGGTATTGCCTACATCAATCACAAAAATCATCAGTCTCACCCCATTTGGAAATTAAAAAAGGAGAGCCTTGTGCTCTCCCTTATTTTACACCTTTGTTTTCCACAGGTGCAGTTGTTAATCCTCTTTATTGTCTTTATCCCCTTGCTTTTCTTCAATATGCTTTTCCTCAGCGCCATCTGTTTGCCGTCTATCTTGAGGGCGGTATTCTTCCCCTTTTTTAGACTGAATGTGCACTTTGACATCGTCCTTGGCCTCGGTGGCTCCTTGGTTTGGCCCTGCTTCGCCTTGTTTGTCTTTCCCGCCTTTTAGCGGATGATTGGACAGTTCGCCCGTCTCGATCACTTCTTTGATTTGATCGGCGGTCAACGTTTCAACCTCAAGCAGGGTCTCAGCCACTAATTCCAACTTATCGCGGTGCTTGGTCAACAGTTCCTTGCACCGTTCATACTGTTCAGTGATGATCCGGCGCACTTCCTGGTCAATTTCATAGGCGATCTGTTCCGAGTAATTGCGCTCATGGCCAATATCCCGGCCAAGGAACACTTGCCCTTGGTTCTCGCCGAATTGCAGCGGCCCCAGCCTGCTCATGCCGAACTCGGTTACCATGCGGCGGGCAATTCTCGTGGCTTTACGGAAATCATCGGAGGCGCCTACGCTTACTTCACCAAACACAATCTCCTCAGCCACGCGCCCGGCCAAGAGTCCGGCAATCCGGTCTTTCAGTTCAGGTTCGGTCAAAATAAAGCGCTCTTCTTTAGGAATAGGAACCATATAACCGCCAGCTTGACCACGGGGAACGATGGTCACCTTATGCACCAGATCGGCGTTAGGCAAAAAGTACCCGGCAATGGTATGGCCCGACTCATGATAAGCCACAATTCTCCGCTCTTTCTCCGAAACCCGCCGGCTGCGCTTTTCCGTCCCGGCAATCACCCGGTCAATGGCATCATCTACTTCAGCCATGCTAATCTCTTTTTTATTGCGGCGGGCAGCCAAAAGGGCCGCTTCATTCAGCAAGTTTTCCAGATCAGCACCGGCAAACCCTGGAGTGCGTCTGGCAATCACCTCAAGATCGACGTCAGCAGCCAGCGGCTTATTGCGGGCATGCACTTTAAGCACTTCCACACGCCCTCTAATGTCTGGCCGGTCCACCGTAATTTGCCTGTCAAAACGACCCGGACGCAACAAGGCGGGATCGAGAACATCGGGACGGTTGGTCGCCGCCATAACGATAATGCCCTCGTTAGATTCAAACCCATCCATTTCAACTAACAACTGGTTAAGGGTTTGCTCGCGCTCGTCATGGCCACCGCCCAAACCAGCCCCACGCTGACGGCCAACGGCATCAATCTCGTCGATGAAGATAATACACGGTGCATTTTTCTTGGCATTTTCAAACAAGTCGCGAACGCGGGAAGCACCCACACCAACGAACATCTCCACAAAATCGGAACCGGAAATGCTGAAAAAGGGAACACCCGCTTCTCCAGCCACTGCGCGTCCCAGCAATGTTTTCCCCGTCCCCGGGGGGCCAACCAATAACACGCCCTTAGGAATGCGTGCCCCAAGCTGGGAAAATTTTCGGGGGTCTTTCAAGAACTCAACAATCTCTTCCAATTCTTGTTTTTCTTCTTCCGCACCCGCTACATCCTTGAAGGTCACCTTTTTCTTGTCATCCTGAATCAGCTTGGCTTTACTCTTGCCAAAGTTCATTACCCGATTGCCGCCGCCCTGGGCTTGACTCATCAGGAAGAAAAACAAGAATAAAATGAGCAAGAACGGGATCAATGTGGTGAAAAAAGTTAACCAGATGGGATCACCTGGAGCAGGTTCATAATTTAAAGGCACACCTGCCTGATTGATACGCTCGATCACTTCATTGAAATTCATGGGGGCGTATGTATAGAAACGGGATGTGTCCCCGACTGCACTCTTATATTCCCCTTCAATGTACCACACGCCGCGGTGAGCCTGAACGTGCAGTTGGTCAACCCGTCCTTCCTCTAAATATTGAAGGAACTGATGATAATCAATTTCCTTAGCCTCTTCCCGGTTATTACTCAAAAAGCTGAATAAGCCTACAACTACAAGAAAAATAAGCAAGTAAAACGCAGTATTCCGAAAAAAACGACTCATTCCTTACCTCCTCCCGCGGGTACCAAAAAGGCTCGCCAAACAAACCAGATAATATTGTACCATATGATATTCATACCCCTCAAGGTTTATTCGGAGTGTACACCTCAGGTTTTAACACCCCAATAAAAGGCAAATTGCGGTATTTCTCGGCATAGTCCAGTCCGTAACCCACAACAAACTCATCAGGCACTTCAAATCCTGTCAAATCAGGTTTAAGATCCACTTTGCGCCGGTGGGGTTTATCCAGCAAGGTGACGATTTTGACTGATTTAGCTTTGCGGTGGCGCAACAGATCGACCAGATATTTTAAGGTTAACCCGCTGTCAATAATATCTTCCACAATGAGCACATGACGTCCCTGTACGGTCGTGTTCAGATCTTTAATAATTTTAACCTCACCTGAAGATTCGGTCCGGTTGCCATAACTGGAAACATCCATAAAATCCATTTCCAAGTGAATATCCATGTGCTTGATCAGATCGGTCATAAACAGGGCGGCTCCTTTTAAAACACAGATGACCAGCGGATTTTTATCCCGGTATTCTTCTGACAAAATTTGGCTCAGCTCCTTGACTTTCTGAGCAATTTGTTCCTCTGAAATCAACACCTCTTTAATGTCGTCTAACACCCAAAACCCTCCTTCATGTTCATCGTCAGGACGTACATCTCCTTCGTCTTATCCGTCACTTTGGCTCTGTCTGAGCGCTTCAGGCCGGGAATCCAGATCACGCCTTCTTGATCAAGAATGATGGGCCACAAGTCGCGTTGGTGTTGCGGTATTTTACAATCAATAAATATATCTTTCACTTTCCTGTGACCTGTCATGCCAAGAGGCTGGATCTTGTCACCGGGCCGACGATTGCGCACCAGCAAAGGGAAATTCAACTCCTCTGCATCAAAATAAGCTCGTTGAAGCCCCCTTTGATCTTTCTGCCGGCCACTGCCTTTCTCAGGCCTCTGGGCGGAAACCGGCCGCTTGTCGATGGTTAGACAAAAGGGCAGCCCTTCCCATTGATATGTACCAGGACCAGAAAGCTCATAACAAAAGCTGATTTGGGCATCCGAACCGCTCAAGGTCCGCTTGCGCAAGAAGAGGACATCATACTGACGCTCCACATCAATTTCAGCGGGAAGGTGCAGCTGTTGGTGCCCTTCCTCCCTCTTGATCACACCCAAAACGCTGTCAATATGTGCTTTTTTCCATTGACGGACATGAGACAGATAACTTAATAGTAGTAAAATCACCCGTCTTTGTAAAGGAGGAGGTAATTGGCGCAGCGCTGGCAGCCGGACCCGGATCTGTTGCTCGGAGCGCTCATCGACAATGTGAACCAGTTTCTCCTCAGCCAGCTGAGTCAAATAGGCTTCATCATCGGCAACAAGGTGGGTCATCTCCTGGATGACCTGGGGCAGATTGGGATTTAAGGCTTTCATTTTGGGCACCAGGTGATGCCGAATCCAGTTGCGGGTCGCATCATCCGCTAGATTGCTGCGATCCAAACGGGGGTGAAGTTCGTAGATTTGGCAGTAGTATTCAATCTCATCTTTAGTCAGGGCGAGAAGGGGACGGATCAGTTCGCAAGCTGCCAGGGGGCCAAACTCTGCCAGGCGGCGCTTGGGGCGCATCCCGGACAACCCTTGCAGGCCCGTGCCCCTGATGAGACGCATCAGCACAGTTTCCACCTGGTCATCCGCATGGTGGGCTACAGCCACCTTGTCACATTTCTGGCTCAGGGCCACTTCTTTAAATAAAGCATAGCGGCATTCTCTGGCCGCCACTTGCTTGCTCAACCTGTGTTTCCGGGCGTAAGAGGCAACATCACGCTTTTTAGAGACACAGGAGATGTTCCACCTGGCACACATCTCTTCCACATAGGCCTGATCCAAATCAGCCTCATGCCCGCGCAACTGATGATTGAGATGGACGGCGACCAGTTCAAGATCCCACCTGGCCTGGAAGCGCCACAGCCAATGCAGAAGCATCATCGAGTCGGGACCTCCGGACACAGCCACCAAAATCCGGTCACCGCAGGCTAACAGGTTATGTTCTCTAATTGTTGTCAATACCTTCTCATCAATCTGCTTTAACTCCATGGTTCCCCACGTATCCTGGATTTCTATAATGCCTGATAGAATAAGTATAAAGCAAACAAAAAGATCAGAAAAGACGAGATGAACAGAAACGAAATGACTTTTCCCAGTTTCCACAACAATGAGCGCTTTTTCCTAGGTGCTTGGTGCCGCTGTGCTGAAATGGCCCCCCCTGCAGGCCTTCCCTTTTTTTGCCCTGTTTCTTGCCTGGCCTGCCAGGCCAAAAGCCAATCCTCTCTCATCTTCTGCGCAGAACGGTACCGACCGGACAGTGCCCTCCATAAAACATGCCGATACGGGAACAGCCCCTGGGTCTCTTCTAAAGCCTGTTTGAGGGTGCGGGCAGGATCGTTCCCGGCTGTCAGCGGCTTACCCCGAACGATGTGCATCACGATCAAGGCCACGCTAAACAAATCGTAGCTTGACTCGGCTTTCCGGTCACCCATGCCCCAGCACCCGCGGTCATACAGCTCCGTATACTCCTTAATGGCCCAGCCCATGCGGGTCACTCCCCCTGCATCAAACCAGGCTAAGCGGGGAGGCTTTCCCGTCACCAGCAAGTGTTCCGGTTTCAAATCCCCAAACACCCATCCTTCTTGATGCAACTGCTCTAGAAAGCCAAGCAACTGCAACACCAAAACCGGCAGCCAGTCTTCTCCCCGCTCTTTCACAAAACGGATGAGCGGAACCCCTTTAATGACATTCATCACATAAAACGGGCGAACCCCGTCAGGACTGTGCCAATCATCCACATCATAAAGGGAAGGCCCAAGGACTCTCCCTTGCGCCTTCTGAAAATGCTTTAAAACATTGACTTCTGATGTCAGGGAAAACAGATCCTGTCCCACCTTCAGAGCGAGAGTTTGCCCCCGATGCTCCACCAGATAGACTATGCCATTGGCTCCCCGGCCCAGCTCCTTGTGCACCGTGTATATCCGCCCGTTCCATTTCCCCGTAATTTGCGCAGGATCAGAAAACATACTCGCGCAACATCCCCTCATCATCGTCAGTGCGCTGGCCACAGGGAGTCAGTCCTGTAAAGTAAAACAGCGCTTCTTCCAAGGCCGGTCCGGTCGGCGTCGTCCCTTGAACCGTCAAACGGCTAAACACCCTGTCCAAGGCTTCCAGTTCAGTTGAGAAATCCATATGTTTACAAGCATAGCCTGATGTATGGGGGTAGGTCCATAATGAAAAACGGTTTTCACCGGATCTGGATTGTAAAGATAGTTTTAAATCTCGCAAGGCCTCTTTGACAGCTGCCATTTTGTTTTTCATTGAAGCGCTGGTGTCAACCAGAATCAGCACGTCAAGGGCCAGCGTTTCACCCAGATGTTCAACCACCTCCACCACCTGTCCCCTTTTTTCCGGCGGGAGGGCCTCCACACTTTGCCCTTGCCCCAAGATATGCTGCAATTCTTTATGGACAACCTGTTGGATGGTTTGGGTCATGGCCTGGCGGGTCACCATTTGCACCGTTTTAGGCAGGTTGTGGCTGTACACCACCTGATGAATACCTCCAGCTGCAGCAGCAATCTCTTCCACTTCCCTGATTCCCTGCTCACCCAGCTGTCCATCATCTAGGATGCCAATCACATTCACCGTAATCCCCTGCTCCCTGGCCATTGCCGCCACAGCAACAGGATCTTTCCCTTCATTGGAACATCCATCCGTGATTAACAAGATTTGTTTTAATCCTCCCTTAGTCATCTAAATAACCCCTCCTTTCATGTTATTACCAGCATTGACCAAGGAGGGGTTATTCCATACCTGTGCTCTGATATCCAATATCTGCGCTGTTGCGCTGTATTGATACTCCCATAACAAACATAACATCGAGCTTGAACAAGCTGCCCATCTAGCATGATCAGGCTACCCATTAAGTAGAGGCCAACAATTCCCCTTTTGTACTTCGCAGTTTGGGAATATGGGCCAGGGAAATCGTGGACCATTCAGGGATATGCCGCTCCACTTTGGCCACTACAACCGTCATGTCATCCAAAATTTTGCCCTGGGAGAAACGGATCACTTTTTCAAGTAACAGATCAGCAACCTCTTGGGGATCGTTGGTTTCAATCTCGGCAATCAGCCGCCTCATCCACCGCTCTTTATTTTCGATATGACGCGGTGCATCAAAAAGGCCATCGGTCATCATCACCAATAAATCCCCTGCCTTCAGCTGTTCACTCACCACATCGACGTCAATATCTTGCAAGATCCCAATGGGTAAATTATGAGCGGCAACAGATAAACACTGATCCCCGCGCTTGATGAAACTCGGTGTGGAACCAATTTTGATAAATTTAGTTTGAGCCGTGTGCAAATCGATGACTGCCAAATCAAGTGTTGAAAACACCTCCTCCGGGGAGCGCAGGGAGAGAATGGCGTTGATCGATTTAATGGCGACCGTTTCTTCAATACCCGACTGCAAGATATATTGTAACAAGTTGAGGGTTTCCCTGCTTTCCTGATGGGCCCGCTCGCCATTGCCCATTCCGTCAGCAATAGCCACTGCATATTTAGCCGGACCGATGGCCATGGTATTAAAACTGTCGCCGGACAACAATCCTCCCCCTTTGGCCGCGCTTGCCACACCGATGGACACCTTGAAACGTTTGGCTGAAACCAGCCTGACCTTGCAATACCCCCCTGTTGCAAAGACGCTTTCTTCTTTATCGACCATAATCGGCTCGCCCACAAGGTCTGACAGAAGAGGAGCCACAATTTTTTCACACTCTTCCCGTCCGTAAGCCAGAGGTAAACTCAGCTCGATTTCTACATTGCCTTCATCGAGAGAAATAATATCCACATAGCGAATAGATAAACCTAATTCTTCTAGCGCATCCAAGACAACCTGTTCCTGAACCTGATGATTTTCAGCTTCCCGTTTGATTTCCCTTGCAAAGTTCGTCATCACCCTGGACACACCAGACAGCTGATCGGCAACAAGCCGCCTTGATTCTTGGCATAATTGCTTATATTTGAGGAGGATTTTTGTTTTTTCCAATTCAGCCCCAATCAGCTGCATCACCTTCTGTGCCTTCATACAATACTGATTCCACTCCTTGCGCAAGGCGCCAGACAACTCTCCATGATTTTCCATATGGTCAACCACTTGTCCCATCAGTTGGTAGGTGTCTTGAAATTTCCCTTGCCAACACTGTTCCTTTTTAAAACAAACCTGGCAAGTATGTTCCGTGACTTGACTTAACAAAAGGTCCACATGGCGCTGCCTTTCTTCATCTTGCTCGGTGGGTTTATGGGAGAAACTTTTGGCCAGCTGCTGAAATAACTCAGCAAACTGTTCCACTTTTTTGGCTGTGACATCCCGCAGCCGTTTCATATACTCCTGCTCTAGCGCCGCATGTTCTGGTGTCCCGGGAATATATTGGGATATGGTCATAAACACTTTTTTTGGCGTTAGGAAAAAGAGCATAATGGCCACGACAGACTCATAAAATGTAGACCAAAGACCGGTCTCCCCTAAATAGAGTCCCATCAGCAATGTACCGATTAAGAGACCCGTAGCCACCCCGATTTTCTTTCCTTCTTTTAACAGCCCCCCTAATAAGCCGCTGAAGGCTAAGAGGCTCATTTCTAGCATGGCCTCCACATTAGCCAGGCTTAAGATAATACCGGTCACCACTCCCACAGTCGCGCCAATCGCTCCACCGGCGGCCAGGGCAAAGACCAAAATGGCATAGCGGGACAAGACATGCTCGAGGGAAATATCTATCACCATCCAGCCCACCGTGCCCGTCATCAGCGAAGCCAGCAGGATGACCAGACATACCAGCTCTTCATTTCTCAGAGGCGCTTTCCGCTTCCGATTGGTCAATAATGGGACACTTTGGACAAAAATGAGAGTGAGGACCAAACTTAACAAAGCTTCTACAGCCGCCATCAGGGCCGTATAGCCTGTCCAGTACTTAACATAGGCGAAGCCAAGATTAACCAATAAAACGGCCATGAACACCGCAATGGGCGTATAACTTATCGCTCCTTTGTGCCAGCGTTCCAACAATTTTTGCAGCCCAATAAAGAACAAAATAGTGACCAGTAATTTAAACGGAGAGGCCAGTTCATGGCTGGCCGCTCCCAACAGCGTACTGAGGGAGGCCAAGAACAGCTTGTCCCGGCGCAAATGATAAACCACCGCAATAAACGGAATCACAAACGGTGCGATCTCTCCGATAATCAAGGCTCGTCCCAGTAAAAAGCCGGCCAGGAAGATCGCTAAGCCCCACTGTTGAAATAAACGCGCCTTTACTTTTGCTGGCAGCCTTAAAAGCCGTGCCATTCCCCCTTTGTTCTCCGTTATGAATTGCCAAACAGATTGAGAAACACTTGATTCCAGTTTGCGCATAACATATACACCACCTGCCTGATATAGTGTTATCATTATAAACCCTCTGTGGTCTGAATTTTGTCAAAACAAGGAGTCCGGCCCAAAAAAAAGCTCGACATAATTCCTGTGAAAAAGCTAAAAAATAAAGGGACTGTCGGATGGTCAAGAATAAACACCAACAGCCCCATAACAACGTCAAAAGGGCTGTCCCCCTCAGGAAAACAGCCCTTCGTTTATTTATTTAAACCCAGATAGCAAACCAGGATGAGTATCCATTTAATTATCGCCTTGAGCCCCGACCACCCCGTTTTGTATCCATCTGGCGCTTCAGAGACATGAGCCTGTCTTCGCTTTCTCTTAAAAATTTAGAAATTTTATCCTCAAAGCTGTCTTTGCGCCGGGATGAGGCTCTTGATTTGGGTCTAGGATGATCTTGAGCTTGTTTAATGGAGAGCCCAATTTTTCCATTTTCCTCGACATTGATCACCTTCACTTTGACAATGTCGTTCACTTTTAAAAAGTCATTCACATCTTTCACATACTGGTCGGCAATTTCACTGATGTGTACGAGACCCGTAACCCCATCTGGCAGCTCTACAAAAGCCCCAAAATTGGTGATTCCGGTCACTTTTCCTTCAAGCTTGCTGCCTACTTCAACTGCTGACATGTAGTCAATGATCCTCCTTAATACTTAAACAAAAAATTTATATATAATATTATACCCGAAAATAAAAAAAGGTGTCAAACAAGGGGTACCCGCCTGTCCTGATCACTCCTTGATTTTAAAAATGGTCTCCCCTTCACGGGAAAGAAAATAATCCCGGCGGGCAATCTCGGCGATATATTCCGGGTCGTGCAGGCGGTTAATCTCTGTCTTGAGTTCCGCCTGCCGCATACGCGCTTCCTCCACTTGCACTTGCAACAGGTTCAATTCCGCTTCCATCTCTTGCAACATCTGCTGCTGGTCCCACCACTTCAAACCGGCCCAGGTCAAAAACAGCACCAAGAGCAAACCCACGGCTTGCATCCGCCTGCGTCTGGCCTTGGCGGGGCGGGTTTCTTCTCTGTCGTTGGACAAGGGTTCCGAAGCCGATTGTGAATTGGACGCATCCCTGTATGAACCATATTGTTTCCATGGCTGTTGAGTTTGCATACAGACACATCCCTGCTTTTAAAATCATTTTCTCCTCAACCATTTATTCGCCATCCGGGATAAAAATCCTTTTTTTAACCCCCTTCTTTTTTCTTTTTTATCCGCTGTATCCGTTAGCGTATCGTCGGGCTGATGTTTGGTCCACAGTCCCCATATTTTTTGCCCCAAGCCAAAAAGGCACAGTACCCCCCAGCGTATAAGGCGGAAAACAAACTGTCCGCTGCCAATGATCAGCCCCCCGGTAAAAACCACAACCCCGACCACAACTTTAAAGATGAACTGAAGCGGGCGCACAACCAACAGTGTCAGCAGTTTAACCGTCCAGCGGTACACCGTCAGCACCGCGGAGATCGTGGCATTTAATACGCGCAAGTAGTAGGTTTGAAACAACCCACGGTACATTGCATAGCCCAGAGCAATGGCCACAAAGATGTACAGGCGTACTTCCCCGTGATTAACCCCCTTTAGCCACAGAAAGACCACCATGCCGTTCAACAGCCAGAACAACACATCTTGAATCATATACACCAGCGAGCGCTGGGTTGGCCCTCTCAGGCGGAAATAGGTGTCAAAACTGGCCCCCAGGAAAAGGCCGGCTCCAATCATATGGAGCATGGTCAGAAACTGTGTATCCAGGCTCACTTGAATAACTTGCTAAAGAGCCCTTTAGCTTTCTCCCCACCGTGTCCTTGATCCACATAAACCATTTCAAGCACCAATCCCTCAATGGAGACCAACCCACGCTCTACATTCAAGCTTTTCATATGCAGGTTTTGCCCGCGAATGGCCAAAAAGCCAGCTTCTGTTTCCAATAAAAATTCTTCGCTGTCAAAGCTTTCTACATTAATCACGCCCGTTAAATCCAGTTGTTTGCGGTTGACCATCTTCACTTCGTGATGTTTGCTCTCACTTTTGCCATAGTGGCTCCCATCAAGCATCCGCTGTCCCTCCCTCTAGAAATGTTGATCTATCAAGGCTTTTCGGCCTCTCAGGGGTGTCCAAAAAATATTTTTCGACAAAATCCCTTACATCCTTTTTCAGTTTTGTGGATATCTTACAGACCTAGGGTGCGC
>NZ_BMKZ01000046.1 GCF_014644735.1 Caldalkalibacillus thermarum
TTCAACCAACGGTCATGCGACCGAAGGTCCTATCCGGTATTAGCCCCGGTTTCCCGGGGTTATCCCGGTCTTACAGGCAGGTTGCCTACGTGTTACTCACCCGTCCGCCGCTCGATCCACTCCCGTCTGCCCGAAGGCTTCTGGAAGCTTCACGCGCTCGACTTGCATGTATTAGGCGTGCCGCCAGCGTTCGTCCTGAGCCAGGATCAAACTCTCCATCAAAACTCATCCCAAAGGAATGAGCCCCGCACGCTTGTGCTTTGTTCAGTTTTCAAGGTTCTGAAGCCCATTGATGGGCAAACTTCCTTTTTAGAAGCGACGTTTTTTAATATAACACACACAAATTATCGTGTCAATACTTAATTTGATATTTGTGTTGTTCGTCTGTGATATTGTCATATTGTAACGCGTCAGTGAAAATGTTGAATTTAAGCTATCGCCAGGTTTGCCGCCTGAAAAAACGCATACTTGAGGAGGGAGAAACTGGAGTCATACACAAAAACAAAGGGCGCCAACCGGCTCATGCCTTGAGGCTGTCATTTATGACGCTTTAGAGCAAAAAGGTATGCTACGATTGCCAAGTATAAGGAAGGAAATGAATTGACTTCAAACGCTCGCAATCATTTTGCTGTAAATTATAACATCGCAACTTTGTTAGTTGAAATGAGAGGATTGACTCACTCCCCTTACTATACTTCCATTTTAGGGCAAAAAGGTAACGGATATCAGATTGACCAGGGGATAGTCATCATGAAGTCCGTTATTGCCGCTATAGCCGACCGTTCAATCCATGAAGCAGATATAAGTTTCTGGGATACCCTTCCTTATCAGTACCGATTAGAACACGGTAAATAGAAATTGGGGCGAGTTGCTTTATCACCCCTATTTTGTCATTTGTTCTGAAAACAGCTACAGCGACATCCGCAACCAAAGCATGCGGTGTCGCTGTGTGACATACTCCCACCACCTACGCTAACGCTTAGAGGTGGGGGCTTCTCGGGTAATCCCATCTCATGATGGGAAGTTGACCGAGCGATCCCCGTGTGCCCCACGGTTCGAGATCCAGTTAGGTAATGCCTAACTGTTTCAGACCTTCCTTTTTGATATTGATGGCGGCGTTGGTGTCTCGGTCTGCCACAAAACCGCATTCACAACGGAACTGGCGTTCTGTGAGAGACAGAGATGCCTTCACCCGGCCACAACATGAACACGTTTTGGATGAGGGGAACCATTTGTCGATTTTGATCAGCTTCTTTCCCTGTTCTGCTAACTTGTATTGAAGGAAGAAGGTGAACATGCCCCAGCCGTTGTCGTGGACGCTTTGACCGAAACGAAGGGCTTGAGCCATCCCTTTCATGTTGAGGTCTTCAATCACCACGGCATCATACCGGTTGGTCAATTGCCTTGAAGCCTTGTGCAAAAAATCCTGACGTTGGTTGGCGATTTTTTCGTGCAACTTGGCTACTTTCCGCCGTTGTTTGTGCCAACGGTTGGAACCTTTCCTGCGGCGTGACAGCACCCGTTGAGCTCGGGCCAGTTTTTCCAAGGCTTGCCGGTAAAATCGAGGATAATTGGCTCTCTTACCCTCGCTATCGACATACAGCGTATTCATGGAAAAATCGAGCCCAACAACGTTTTCTATTTCTTTTGGCACCGGTTGGTGTTCATACTCAGTCAGAATGGAGATGAAGTATTTTCCTGTTTTCGTTTTCGTGATCGTACAGGACTTGATCATGTGGTGTGGCGGTATGTCACGGTGTTGTTTGATCTTGATCCATTTCAGTTTGGGTAGCTTGATATAGCCATCGGCAAGCTTAATGTTGCCATTCACCATATTTGTGGTATACGACTGTTTGGCCTTGCGGCTTTTGAACTTGGGAAATCCCGCCCGGCCAGAGAAGAAGTTGGTGAATGCTTTTTGCAAGTTTAATTGAGCGTTTGCCAGGGCAAGGCTATCGACTTCTTTGAGCCACGGAAAATCCCGTTTGTACTTGGCCGGAGTGGGAAATTTGTGCTGTTTCATGGCTTCTTTGTCGTCTTTGAACGTGTCATAGATGTGTTGACGTTCCTCAAGCATTTTGTTGTAGACGAAACGGACACAACCGAACGTTTTGGCGAGCAGTTGTGCTTGTTCTTGTGTTGGATACAAACGGAATTTGTAGGCTTTGTTGGCCATATCCGCATCACCTGCCCACAATACGAACGTTTGTTTGATTTTATTTTACCACACTCATCATATTGAGGCTACATCAAACCGACATTCATCTCCCACTTTCGCTTCGCTTAGAAGTGGGAGACTTCTGTCGGAGGTAAGTTAAAATTTATCCTGGGGTGATCACGCTTCATCTTCCTCGTCCAGTTTTTGCTGGACCTCCTCTGTCACCTGTACCTTGGCCACCGTGGCTACTTCTTCATCCTCTTGCAAGCGGATCAGCCGGACACCGCGGGCATACCGGCTCAATCGGGATACTTCGTCAACATGTATGCGAATAATCAGCCCGTTAGAGGTGACCAGCATAAAATCGTCATTGGCAGCAACGGTCTTTAACCCAACAACCTCAAAACACGGTTCGGTCACGTTATAACTTTTAAGTCCTATTCCTCCCCGGGATTGGATACGATACTCATCAATTGAGGTACGCTTGCCATATCCATTTCTGGAAACAATCATCACATCGTGATCTTTCTTGACCACATCCATATCAATCACTTCATCATCCGGCCGCAGCGTAATGCCTTTTACGCCGGCAGCGGCACGCCCCATCACCCTAACCTCTTGTTCCGAGAACCGGATGGCCATTCCTTTTTTGGTGCCCATGATGATTTCTTGCTGGCCATCTGTCAGGCGCACAGAGATCAGTTCATCGTTATCCCGCAGATTAATGGCAAACAAGCCGCCGCGGCGCACATATTCGAAATCATGAAGGGCCGTTCGCTTGACAATGCCCTGCCGGGTGGCAAAGAACAGATAACGGTGAGGTTGATAGTCCTCAACCTGAATCAGTGCGGTAATATATTCGTCTTTTTCAATTTGAATCAGATTAATGATGGGCAACCCGCGGGCAGTACGCCCCAACTCTGGGATCTCGTAAGCTTTGAGGCGGTAGACGCGCCCCTTGTTGGTAAACAATAATATAAAATCATGGGTATTCGCCACAAACAGATGTTCAACAAAATCGTCCTCTTTGGTTCCCAACCCTGTGATGCCACGTCCGCCACGCTTTTGGCTGCGGTATGTGCTAACAGGCAAACGTTTAATGTATCCTTTGTGGGTAAGGGTGATAATCACTTCCTCTTGAGGAATAAGATCTTCATCTTCAATATGGTCAACGGCAACCGTGATTTCCGTCCGGCGCTCGTCATTGTATTTTTCCTTTATTTCATGCAGTTCTTCCTTGATCACATTTAAAATTTTACGTTCGTCAGCTAAGATGGCCTTAAGCTCGGCAATTTTAGCCAGCAATTCCCTGTATTCATTTTCAATCTTTTCCCTTTCCAAGCCGGTCAAACGTTGCAGGCGCATGTCCAAAATGGCCTGTGCCTGATCCTCTGTCAAATTAAACTGCGTCATTAAGCCTGTTTTGGCTTCATCAGTGGTCCGCGACGAACGGATCAAGTCGATGACAGCATCCAGATGGTCAAGGGCGACACGCAAACCTTCTAAAATATGGGCCCGTGCCTCCGCTTTGCGCAAGTCATACTCGGTCCGGCGGCGAATGACCTCTTTTTGATGGTCCAGATAATACTTCAGTACCTGCTTGAGGTTCAGAACTTTAGGCTCGCCGTCGACCAGAGCCAACATGTTGATGCCAAACGTGGTTTGCAATGCTGTGTGTTTATATAAGTTGTTCAAGACAACATTGGCGTTGATGTCACGGCGCAATTCAATGACGACGCGCATACCGTTGCGGTCGGACTCATCGCGCAGATCCGTGATGCCGTCAATTTTTTTCTCCCTGACCAGTTCAGCGATTTTTTCAATTAATTTCGCTTTGTTCACTTGATAAGGCAACTCGTCGACAATAATGCGCTGCTTGCCATTATCGCTGACCTCAATGCTGGTTTTGGCACGTAAGGTAATGGTGCCCCGGCCGGTGGTGTATGCCCTTCTGATCCCTGACGTTCCCAAAATCTGGGCCCCTGTCGGAAAATCCGGCCC
This sequence comes from Caldalkalibacillus thermarum, assembly GCF_014644735.1. NCBI lineage: Bacteria > Bacillati > Bacillota > Bacilli > Caryophanales > Bacillaceae > Caldalkalibacillus > Caldalkalibacillus thermarum. The sequence continues at coordinate 4,160 of NZ_BMKZ01000046.1, forward strand.
AGGAATAAATTCCATTAAATCAGCCACCGTGGCCTCCGGATGGTCGATTAAATGGGTCAGCGCATCAATCACTTCGCCCAACTGGTGGGGAGGGACGTTAGTGGCCATACCCACAGCAATTCCCGCTGCGCCATTCACCAATAAATTGGGAAATCGTGACGGAAGGACAACCGGTTCTTTCTCCTGGCCATCGTAGTTATCTTGGTAATCAATAGTTTCTTTATGAATGTCTCTTAACAATTCCGTTGCGATTTTAGCCATTTTGGCTTCCGTATAACGCATGGCTGCCGCTGCGTCACCATCAATGGAACCAAAGTTACCATGGCCGTCAATTAAGGGATAGCGGTAGGAAAAATCTTGCGCCATGCGCACCAAGGTGTCATAGACAGCCATATCCCCGTGGGGATGGTATTTACCAATCACTTCCCCGACGATTCGGGCCGATTTTTTATACGGTTTGTCCGGCGTCATGCCCAGTTCATTCATGGCAAATAAGATGCGCCGGTGAACAGGTTTCAAACCATCCCGCACATCGGGCAAGGCACGGCTGACAATAACACTCATGGCATAATCCATGAACGAATTGCGCATCTCTTGTCCGATGTTCACTTCTTTGATTCGTTGTTCAGCCATCTAGTGCATACCTCCGTTTAGCCGGGATCTGACATAGATTCAGATCCGCTCCCCTAATCTAGTATTTCCATAACATAAGAAAACTAAATCTTTCGGCAGACAAATAGTTAAATATAGTTAAACATTTTGCTTCACTACTTGTGTCACAATAAACAGCAAGAGCAAGGTTGTGCCGCTTAAGACAACAGCCATCAGGTGCGCCTCCGTCATCCGGTTGGCTTGCACAGCGTCATAGATGGCAATGGCCAGCGTTTGTGTTTGGCCGGGAATGTTTCCGGCCACCATGAGGGTGGCTCCAAATTCCCCCATCGCCCTGGCAAAGCCCAGGACCAATCCGGCCAAGACCCCTCTGTAGCCAAGGGGGAGCATAATATAACGGAACACTTGCCACCGATTGGCCCCATCCAGCTGGGCTGCCTTTAGAATTTCATGTTCTATGGATTCAAAGGCCGTTTGAATGGGACGAATGATTAAGGGCAGTGAAGCGATGGCAGCAGCAATAACCGCCGCTTTCCACGTAAACACGATGGGGGAGCCTGTCCAATGTTCAATTATCCGCCCCACAAGGCCATCCCGCCCGATCACAAGCAGCAAGTAATAGCCTAAAACGGTTGGCGGAAGAACGAGGGGAATGACCGTGATCAATGATAAAATTTTTGTCCAACGGTTTTGCCACTGTACAAACATCCAGGCACACACGATGCCAATCAATAAAGCCACAAAGGTTGCCAGAGCAGCCACTTTTAACGACAAATAGAGTGGAAAAGCAATCGTCTCCATCTTAACTCCTATCAATGTTGCGGTCGTGGTGATTTGAAACCATAGTTTATGAGCATTTCTTGCCCTTTGGGGGACAAAATAAAGTCACTAAACAGCCGGGCCTCTTCTTTCCGTTTGCTCGCCTTTACAATTCCTAAAGCCTGTACCAACGGTTCATCCGTTTCGATCAACTCAAATGACAGAGGGGAATGCTGGGCAATGGCAGCCGCGACCAGCCCCACTTCAGCATTTCCTGTTTCCACCACTTGCAGGGCTTGGCGCACACTGTCAGCGTAGACGATTTTCTCCTGCACGTGGTCCCATACGCCCAGTTCCTGCAATATCTCTTTTGCCTTCCGGCCATAGGGAGCATGCTCAGGGTTGGCAATGACAATCCGTTCAATGTGAGGGGAAACTAAGCGTTCCACACTCATCTCAGGAAACTGATCTTCAGCGAAAATCAACCCGATTTGACCAAGGGCATACACCTCTTTACTCCCGGTCTCAATGAAACCGGCCTCCAGCAATTGATCAATGTAGGTTTCATCCGCCGCTGCAAACAGGTCGAAAGGGGCCCCGTGTCTGATCTGCTGGGTTAATTGGCCGGTTGCCCCAAAGGTAAACCTCACCTGTATCCCCGTTTCTTCTGTAAAGGCCTCCCCTAGCTCGCTAAAAACATGATACAAATCGGAAGCTGCTGCCACAGTAAGCGCTTGTTCATCAGGTTGATCCTCTGCACACCCCGTGCAAAGGATGATGCCCAACAAGCCAACAAAACCTATAAGGTACAAGGGCTTCATCTGCTCACCAACTTTATCATGCCTCAACCATTAAATGGGGTTATAACAACTCAATAGTTTTATTGTACCATAACCTCTGATAGATGGGGGAATGGCTCGTGACATACTCCCACCACCTACGCTAACGCTTAGAGGTGGGGGCTTCTCGGGTAATCCCATCTCATGATGGGAAGTTGACCGAGCGATCCCCGTGTGCCCCACGGTTCGAGATCCAGTCAGGCAGTCCCTAACTTTTTCAGACCTTCCTTTTTGATATTGATGGCGGCGTTGATATCTCTGTCTGCCACAAAACCGCATGCACAGCGAAATAGACGTTCGGAAAGCGATAGAGACACGTTCACCCGGCCACAACATGAACACGTTTTGGATGAGGGGAACCATTTGTCGATTTTGATCAGCTTCTTTCCCTGTTCTGCTAACTTGTATTGAAGGAAGAAGGTGAACATGCCCCAGCCGTTGTCGTGGACGCTTTGACCGAAATGGAGGGCTTGAGCCATCCCTTTCATGTTGAGGTCTTCAATCACCACTGCATCATACCGGTTGGCCAATTGTCGTGAAGCCTGATGCAGAAAATCCTGACGTTGGTTGGCGATTTTTTCGTGCAACTGGGCGACTTTCCGCCGCTGTTTGTGCCAACGGTTGGAACCTTTCCTGCGGCGTGACAGCACCCGTTGGGCTCGGGCCAGTTTTTCCAAGGCTTGCCGATAGAATCGAGGATAATTGGCTCTCTTACCCTCGCTATCAACATACAGCGTATTCATGGAAAAATCGAGCCCAACAACGTTTTCTATTTCTTTTGGCACCGGTTGATGTTCATATTCGGTCAGAATGGAGATGAAGTATTTTCCTGTTTTCGTTTTGGTAATCGTACAAGCCTTGATGGTGTGGTGAACAGGAATCTCCCGATGTTGCTTTAATTTGACCCATTTCAGTTTGGGTAACTTGATATAGCCATCTGCAAGCTTAATGTTTCCGTTGACCACATTTGTCGTGTACGACTGTTTGGCCTTGCGGCTTTTGAACTTGGGAAATCCCGCCCGGCCAGAGAAGAAGTTGGTGAATGCTTTTTGCAAGTTTAATTGAGCGTTGGCTAAGGCAAGGCTATCGACTTCTTTAAGCCACGGAAAATCCCGTTTGTACTTGGCCGGAGTGGGAAATTTGTGCTGTTTCATGGCTTCTTTGTTGTCCTTGAACTTTTCATAAATTTGTATGCGTTCCTCAAGCATTTTGTTGTAGACGAAACGGACGCAACCGAACGTTTTGGCGAGCAGCTGTTCCTGTTCTTGTGTTGGATACAGACGGAATTTGTAGGCTTTGTTGGGCATATCCACATCACCTATCCACAATACGAACGTTTGTTTGATTTTATTTTACCACACTCATCATATTGAGGCTACATCAAACCGACATTCATCTCCCACTTTCGCTTCACTTAGAAGTGGGAGACTTCTGTCGGAGGTAAGTTAAAAAAAGTGCAGTTTCCCTCCGGCGTGAAAACTGCACTTTAATGTTAAGTCTGGAACGTTCTTTGTTCTTTAGAAAAAGCGGCATTCTGATCAATAATAGGTGGTGGCACATGTGTCACTGAATATAATGCAGAAATGCTGTGGCAACGGAAAAGTAAATGAATAGGGCGATGATATCATTCAAGGTGGTAATAAACGGGCCGGACGCGATAGCCGGGTCAATGCGCAACTTGTTAATGACCAAGGGTATGGCAGCTCCGACAACAGTGGCCACGCTTAAAGCCGCAAACAGAGAAACCGCTACAACCATTCCAAGCACCCAATTACCGTCATAAAGGAGCGGGATGGCCAACACCAGCACCAAGGCACAGATAAGTCCCAACATCATCCCGGTGCCCAGCTCACGTTTTAACAATTTGCCCACGCCAACCCGGTCAATGGTACCCAGGGCCAGACTGCGCACAACGACGGCCAAAGTTTGAGTCCCGGTATTTCCAGCAGAATCCATAATTAACGGAATAAATACCGCAAGCAGGGCGACAGTCTCCAGCGTCTCTTCAAACCGGCCGATCACGCCTGCTGTAATCAGGCCCAAAAAAGCCAGCATCAGAATCCAAGGCGCCCGCTTCTTGGCGGCAGAAAACGAGGACAGCTGCAGATCAACCGCCCCCCTGGCCGCGGAGATCTCCCCAATATCCTCTGTCGCCTCTTCTTCCACGACATCCATGACATCATCCACAGTGACAATACCGACCAGTTTACCTTGTTTACTAATGACCGGAACAGCCAGAAAATCATACTTTTTAATCACATTGGCCACTTCTTCCTGGTCATCCAACACCGACACGGAGACGACACGGGTACTCATGATCTCCTCTACCAGTTGCTCATCCTGGGCCACAATGAGATCACGCAAAGACACGACACCGACCAGCTTCCCCTCTTCATTGACCACATACAGATAGTAGATTGTTTCCGCATCAGGGGCTTGTTGGCGCAAACGTTTAAGCACATCACTGGCCTTTTCTTTGGTAGACAGGGCAATAAACTCCGTGGTCATGATCGCGCCAGCGGTTTCAGGTGGATAAGCCAGCAAGTGTTTGATGTCCTGGGCATCTTCCAGTCCCATATTATTCAAGTAGGTTTCAGCCATAATGTCAGGCAATTCACCTAAAAAGTCCGCCAAATCGTCAGCTGACATGCTGTTAAACATGTCGATAACAAAAGTTTGGTCAAGCTCTACAATATATTCTTTTTGCTGCTCCAATTCTAACCCCTGGAAAATTTCGGCAAACTCAGCCGGAGACAAATATTCATACACACGTTGCCGTTGATTTTTATCAAATGAGGTAAATAATTCCACTTGATCGGTAGGGTGGAGTTCCAAAAACAGGTTGCGAAACTCTTCTATATTTCCCGCCTTTAAGGCCTTAATCACAGAACGGGTGTATTCCTCTTTATTTCTTTCATCCAGTTTGACCATTGAGACAACCTCCCTGTTCAGGAGTCCATCCCACCGCAAGAAGTGATGAAAATGGACTGCCTGTTTTTAGAGTGAACCAAGGGGTACATGATTATGACACAATGCAGATGTTGACTAGCATCGTCATTTTCGCATCTGTAACTCCTAGGATCGCCATCCATTTTCATCACCCCTTTCACACCAAATAAAAAAGCACCTTCCACGAATGAAGGTGCATCGGTAAACAGACAGATTTGAACATGCGAACACAAATCGACCAGTCGCTTACCTTCCTGCTCCTTCATTCGTTGAGCTTTGGCACTGTACGGCATAGGAGCTTGGCTCCAGCTACATTAGAAACGACCTTACCTCGATCGTTCCTGTTGACCCATTGGCGTCTTTAGACATTTCTGGGCAGTAGCGTATCTCCGTACAGGAGCCTCACCTAACGAAGGAGTCGTATGCTGCTGTCTTAGATAAGATACATGATTCATCAGATGATGTCAATGGGTCTTGAACCCGTCACTGAGAATCGAAGCCAAATCCACCAGATGGGTAATGGCCTGGTTGTTCTCTTTGGCAGGCAGATAAACCGCATAAAACTCCCGCTCTATGGGAAGTTCAGCCAAAATTTTGACCCGCTTGGCCTGTACGGCTGCCCGGGCGGCTATATTGGAGACGATCGAATAACCCAGACCGGCTTGGACCATGGAAATGACGGACTCGGTATGTTCCACTTTGGCTACGCATTTGAGATCCCGCACAGAATATCCCCACTTACGGAGCCCCTGGTCTGCCGCTCTCCATGTGCCTGAACGTTCGCTCCTGAATACAAAGGGACTATCCTTGATATCTTCAAAGTCTTCGATCTCCTCACCATGATCCGGACCAATGATCACCAATTTATCTTTGGCAATCACATGCTGCTTTAAGGACTCATCTGCAGGGGAAATTCCCACAAAGCCGATATCGACTTTTTCATTGGTAATTAATTCTAAGACATGGGTTGATTCATGGACCGCCAACTGTACTTCCATCTGTGGAAAACGGTCCAAAAATTTTTGCAGGATAGGAGGAAGTAAATACGTCCCTGGAATGGTGCTAGCACCAATCTTAATCAATCCCGCCATATTTCCCTGTAAAGCGGCGCACTGCTCTACGATTTCCTGCCAGCCTTTAAGCAGGGTTTCTCCATGGCGGAGCACAATCCTTCCTGCCTCCGTTGGTTCCAGCGTATCCCTGTTTAACAGGGGAACACCCAGCTCTTTCTCCAGTTTTTTGATCTGTTTGCTGACAGCCGGCTGACTAATATTTAAAATTTGAGCCACCGTTGAAAAATTTTTGTGTTCTGCCGCTAACATAAAGGTCTTTACTCTTTTTAGATTCATCTTCCCTCACCATAACAAATGGTTATGATCATTTTAATTGATTGTTAACCTACGCTAACGCTTAGAAGTGGGAGACTTCTGTCGGAGGTAAGTTAAAATCGGGATGCTGTGCTATTGAGCAATTTTATCAGGAGCACAATGCCTCCCATGTTCACCCTGCACAAAAAAGGCGCACTCCCTATAAAGAGTGCAGCTTTAGGCAACATCATATATCCAAATTGCGCACATATTTGGCATGTTGCTGGATAAACTCACGGCGCGGCTCCACTTGATCCCCCATTAAGGTCTCAAAGATAGCATCCGCCTCCACGGCATCCGTTAAACTGACCTGCAGCAAGGTGCGGCTTTCCGGGTCCATGGTGGTTTCCCACAGTTGGGTGGGATTCATCTCACCCAATCCTTTGTAGCGCTGGATGGTGGGTTTGGGGTTGTCAGGCAGTTCCTTTAACTTTCGCTCCAATTCCCGGTCCGAATAAGCGTATAAGACTTTTTTGCCCTGGGTAATTTTATACAAAGGCGGTTGGGCGATATAGACATACCCCCGTTCGATCAACGGTTTCATGTACCGGTAGAAAAAGGTTAAGAGCAAGGTGCGGATATGGGCTCCGTCCACATCAGCATCCGTCATGATAATGACTTTATGGTAACGGGCTTTATTAATATCAAATTCATCCCCGATGCCTGTTCCGAGCGCTGTAATAATAGCCCGGATTTCGTTGTTGGACAATATTTTATCCAGGCGGGCCTTCTCCACGTTAATAATTTTACCCCTTAAAGGCAAGATGGCCTGAAAGTGGCGGTCGCGCCCCTGTTTGGCTGAGCCGCCTGCCGAATCCCCCTCCACAATGTACAACTCACTAATGGAGGGATCGCGACTGGAACAATCAGCCAGTTTGCCAGGAAGGGAAGAAACCTCCAGGGCATTTTTGCGGCGGGTCAGTTCCCTGGCCTTTTTGGCCGCTTCCCTCGCCCGCTGGGCCATGAGGGCTTTCTCTAAAATTTTTTTGGCCACGCTGGGGTTTTCGTTTAAAAACGTAAAGAAATGCTTGGCAAATACATTTTCGGTGATGCCACGCACTTCACTGTTCCCCAGTTTGGTCTTGGTTTGCCCTTCAAACTGGGGATCAGGAATTTTGACTGAAATGACCGCTGTTAATCCTTCCCGCACGTCATCCCCGGTCAAGTTGTTATCCGTCTCTTTGATTAAGCCTTGTTTGCGTCCATATTCATTGATCACCCTTGTCAAAGCGCTTTTAAAGCCCGATTCATGGGTGCCCCCTTCATAAGTGTGGATGTTGTTGGCAAAGGAAAACAGATTGCTGGCAAAACTGTCGTTATACTGCAGGGCGATCTCGACATAGACGCCTTCCTTTTCGTCCTCAATGTAGATGGGCTCATGCAAGACTTCCCGGGCCCGGTTTATATATTCGACAAATGAAGCAATGCCGCCCTCGTAAACAAAAATATCTGGTTGAGCTTGTTCCATGCGTTCATCCTTAAAAATGATTTTAAGGCCTTTGTTGAGAAACGCGATCTCTCGCAAACGATTGCGCAAGGTTTCATAATCAAACTCAGTCGTTTCCTCGAAGATTTCCGGATCGGGCTTAAAGGTGATGGTGGTCCCTGTCCGGGCTGTTTGGCCGATCACTTTCAGATCAAACTCCGGCACGCCCCGCCGGTAGCGTTGATAATAGATATGGCCGTCACGGTGCACTTTCACCTCCAGCCACTCAGACAAGGCATTAACCACCGATGCCCCGACCCCATGCAGTCCCCCGGATACCTTATAGCCTTCACCGCCAAATTTGCCCCCGGCATGGAGCACGGTCATGATGACTTCCACCGCCGGACGGCCCATCTTCTCGTGAATCCCGACCGGAATCCCCCGGCCGTTATCACTGACAGTGACAGAGTTATCCTCATGAACCGTGACATGGATTTCTGTACAGAAACCAGCCAGCGCTTCGTCCACGCTATTGTCCACAATCTCCCAAACCATGTGATGGAGACCTTTACTGCTGGTGGAGCCGATGTACATGCCCGGACGTTTGCGTACCGCTTCCAATCCTTCCAGGACTTGTATCTGATTTTCATCATACGTATGCTCTTGAGTGGTCAAGATTGTTCACCTCTTTCTTTGGTCCTCAGACAAACGGCGGCGGTTGAGGGTACCTCTTAGCTTACGATGTGACCTTCCCGTACATAATAGACCCTCGCTTGAGCAAGCAACCGGCGGTCAATGCCTTCGGTGCTGGTGTTGGTTACAAAGGTTTGCACCTTGTCTTGAATCGCCTGCAAGAGATCTGTCCGGCGCTGGTCGTCCAGCTCAGACAGGACATCATCCAACAAGAGCACCGGGTACTCTCCAATTTCTTCTTTAATCAACTCAATTTCAGCCAGCTTAAGGGATAAGGCAACCGTTCGCTGCTGGCCCTGGGAACCATAGGTGTGCACATTGCGGTTATTAACCATAAAAATTAAATCGTCCCGGTGGGGACCGATCAGGGTGCTGCCCCGGTGTTCTTCCCTGTCTCTCATTTTGGCAAACTGCTGGGTGAGCAGATGGGTCATCTCCTCTTCATTCATGGTCTGATCAATGCCTGTTGCGGTATGGTAACGGATCTCTAACGACTCTTTACCCTTGGTGATCTGGCTGTGAATCTCTTGAGCCCATTGTTCCAGCTTGTGCAGAAACTTGAAACGCTTTTGATATAATTTGACCGCCACGTCAATAAGCTGCTGGGTAAAGACGTCAACCATGGGACGGTGTTTTTCCCGGTCAGTCCATTCTTTCAAGAGAGCATTGCGCTGCATTAATAGTTTCTGATAACGCCCCAAATCGTATAAGTAATTGGCACTCACCTGCCCCAGCTCCATATCAATAAAACGACGGCGCACCTGAGGACTTCCTTTGACCAATTCGAGATCCTCAGGTGCAAACATCACCACATTTAAGGTGCCGATATAATCACTTAACCGTTTTTGTTCCAAGTGATTCAGCTTGGCCCGTTTTCCTCTTTGAGAAATGTGTAATTCCAGCGTAACAGAGCCGTATTTTTTTTCTAGCTCTGCGGCTAGCGTAGTGTGCGCCTTGTGCCACTGAATCAGTTCCTTCTCCTTGGAGGTGCGGTGAGATTTGGTCATGGCCAACACATATAACGACTCTAAAAGGTTGGTTTTTCCTTGGGCATTGTCCCCAATAAACAAATAGATCCCCGGTTGGAACTCTAGCTCAAGGGTAGCATAATTGCGAAAATGTTGCAGGGTTAAACGTTTGACATACAAAGGGAATCCCCCTAGCTTTGTGCAGCAATCTTAACCTGACCAAAGCCGTCAATTTCAATGACATCACCAGGGTATAGTTTCCGTCCCCGGCGGTTTTCCGTTTGGCCATTAACCAGAACGTCATGTTCGGCCAGAAACCATTTGGCTTGCCCGCCAGTATCGATGACACCTACCAGTTTTAACAGTTGTCCCAGTGTAATATAAGGTGTGGAAATGTGGATGATCTTGGCCAAAACAATTCACCTTTTCCTCTGTGCTGGTCTTGCGAAGAAATTGGTTTGTTCCCGCTCATTGTTACAACTCAGGTAAGAGATATAAAACTTAAGAGAACTTAATAGGTTCTCACAGGAAGAATAAGGTGCAGCATATGTTCATGATCTGTTGGCTTAATCACAAACGGGCTTAAGGCACCTGTAAATTGGATCGAAACCTGCGGCGAGTCAATGACACGGAGGGCATCCAGCATAAATCTGGCGTTAAACGCGATCTGAATTTCTTCCCCTTCTATATGGTGAGCGTTAACCTGCTCAAACACTTGCCCGATTTCCGGGGTGTTAGAGGTAATATGGATGCGCTCTTCTTGTATACTCAATTTTACCACATGTTTACTGTCTTTCGCTAAAAGAGATGCGCGTTCAATGGCGGACAAAAGCGCTTTCGTTTCCACTTCCAGCGTGGTTTTGCTTGTTGAGGGAATGATGCGCTCTGTATCTGGATACGTGCCGTCCAACAGGCGGGAGTAAAAGAGCAAGCGTCCTGCTTTGACCAGCATCTGATTATTGGTAATCACGATATCAACCGGATCTGACTCGTCTTCTAAAATGCGCTGCAATTCGTTCATGCTCCGCCCAGGAATGACCACATTTTCAAGATAGAGGTTGTGATTGACTTCCACTTGGGCAGAACGGTGTGCTAAGCGGTGGCTGTCGGTAGCCACTAACGTCAGCAGCCCTTCCTCCAGTTTAAGCAAGACCCCTGTTAAAATGGGACGGGATTCCAATGTGGAGACGGCAAAGGATGTTTGACGAATCAAACTTTTAAGCAACTGGGCCGGAATGCTGAAGACCTGATCCTCTTCCAGTTGGGGCAGGCGGGGATATTCTTCAGCATTTAATCCGTTTAAATTAAACTCCGTTGATCCGGAGCGAATGTGAGTGACTTCATTTTCCAGCACTTCAATCTCAATGTGTTCAGCTGGCAGTTTTTTGACGATTTCTGCAAAATATTTGGCCGGAAGGACGATACTACCTATTTTAACCACTTTAATTAATTCTATATCATCCCGTTGGGCGGGAATGGAAACCTGGATGGAAATGTCAGAATCACTGCCGGTTAAAATGCATTCTTCATGGGTAGCTGTCAGTTTGATACCGGTTAGAATAGGGATTGTGGTCCGCGATGATACGGCTTTGGATACCTGATTAACCGCTTCTTTTAAAGCTTCTCGATCCACCACAATATGCATGCTGTCGACCTCCAAATTTTTTTAGCATATGCCATTTATTTTAGCATAATATATTAATTTAGTTCGTATTAATCATTAATGCCTGTGTAATTGTGGATAACTTGATCTCTGGCAGCAAAATAAAGCCTATACACATGTGGATGGCGTGTGTATAGGCTTGTTTTGTTATACACATGTTGATATTAAGTCTCTTTCTTGATCACTTTGATCAGATGTTCCACTATTTTTTGAAACGAGGTATCTTTTTGCAGATCCTTTTTTATTTTTTCGTGGGCGTGAATGACGGTCGTATGGTCTCGTCCGCCAAATTCTTGCCCAATTTTGGGCAGGGAAGAATCGGTCAGTTCGCGGGATAAGTACATGGCCACTTGACGTGGGTAGGCAATTGACTTGGTCCGTTTTTTCCCTTTTAAATCTTCAACCTTTAAACCGAAATGGTCAGCAACGACTTGTTGAATATGGGCAATCGTGATCAAGTGAGGTTTGTTACTCGGCGCAATATCTTTCAAGGCTTCCTGGGCCAGCTCCGTGCTGATATCTTGATTGGTCATGGTACTGTACGCCACGACCCGGGTTAAGGCCCCTTCCAGTTCGCGGATATTGGTATTGATGAGATCGGCAATGTACACTAAAACCTCATTGGGAATATCCAGATTTTCAGCCTTTGCCTTTTTACGCAGGATGGCAATCCTGGTTTCCAGATCGGGCGGCGTGATGTCGGTGATTAAGCCCCATTCAAACCTGGAGCGCAGCCTGTCTTCCAATGTAGGGATCTCTTTAGGTGGTCTGTCGCTTGAGATCACAATTTGTTTCGCTTCCTCATGCAAGGTATTAAAAGTATGGAAAAATTCCTCTTGTGTCTGTTCTTTTCCGGCCAGAAACTGAATATCATCTACTAAAAGCACGTCAACATTGCGGTACTTATTGCGGAATTCAGTTGTTTTATTGTCCAAGATGGCATTGATAAATTCATTGGTAAACTTTTCAGACGTGGTGTAAACCACACGAGCCTCAGGGTTGTTTTCTAAAACATAGTGGCCAATGGCCTGCATCAAATGGGTTTTTCCCAAACCTACGCCCCCATAGATGAAAAAAGGGTTGTATGCCTTAGCAGGCGCCTCGGCCACAGCCAGTGAGGCAGCATGGGCAAACCGGTTGCCGGCACCAACGACAAAGGAATCAAAGGTATATTTTGGGTTCAGCATGCCGTGATAGTGTTCCTCGCCGGCTGAGGACACTTTTGGTTTGGGTTCGGTCTTTCTGAAGGCCACGCTCACATCCACATCTTCTATCGGTTCATGTTGGGGCAAAATAAATTTCAGGTTGAGTTTAACACCCGTGATATCAAAGACGGTTTCACTGATTAATGGGCGGTAGTGGTTGTCCAACCAATCGCGGATGAATTCATTAGGAGCCACAATGACCAGCGTATCGTTTTCGAGGGCGTGAGCTTGGGTGGACTCTAACCAGGTCTCATAACTTGGCTTACTCACCTTGTCTTTAATTTCCTGTAAGACTCTGGCCCACAAATCACGAACATTTTCCATAAAAAAATGCTCCTTTACTTAAAAAGTCACAAAAAAACATTCACAACTGAATGTGTAAGGAAAATGTCAGTATTTGTCGCAATTGCTCCAGCTTTGACAGAAGGATGTGGAAAACTAAATGATCAGGTTATTCACAGTGGGTATAATTGTCCACATTTTTATCCACAGCATGTGGATAAAAGAGAGAGGGGGATCAGTTATCCACAATCAGGAGCAAAGTTATGATATCAAATAATCTTTTGAAGTTCAATGGTTTATTTTAACTTATCCACAAGTGTACAACTTGTGGTTTTTTGTTTATAAACAGGGAGTGAATGTGTGTATAAGGTGTCGAAAAAGAAGTGGAAATTTGTCGGTTAGTGTGGAAAAGTTATACACAGGGGGGTTAGTTGACTTTTTAAGCAAATATCCTTATAATACTTGAGACTGTTTATGCTAAAACTCCAGACCTAAAACTTCAATGTCGTAAAGTGAGGATCGGGTTTCGTAGTCAAAGGGGAGGTGTAAGTCGATGAAACGTACGTATCAACCCAAAAAACGTAAGCGTAAAAAGGTTCATGGTTTTCGTGCCCGGATGAGCACTAAATATGGGCGTAAAGTGTTAGCCCGTCGCCGCAAGAAAGGCAGAAAAGTATTATCTGCTTAAACTAAGGCCACTGGACCTCAGTGGTCTTTTTTCTCATTCGCCGGTTTGGTGTGGTGCGTCGTTCCTCTCACAGTCATGCTGTGTCTCACAGTCATGCTGTGAGGGTTGTTGTCATACTTCAACGCTTACACGGTTGTTGCATGCTCCCTTAGAAAACATGTAAAATGTAGGCTGAAAGGGTTTGGGATTAAATTATGAAAAAACAATACCGCTTGCGGAAGAACCAGGAATTTGCACGGGTTTACCGCCACGGTCAGTCGGTTGCCAACCGCCAGCTGGTCTTATTTTACTTACCTAATGAGAACGTAGAGCATTTCCGGTTAGGTGTCTCGGTCAGTAAAAAACTTGGACTAGCTGTTGTTCGCAACCGGTTGAAACGGGTGGTGAGAGAGGCGGTCAGGCTTAAAGCAAAACATATTAAACAGGGCTATGACTTGGTGATTATTGTCCGCAAGGGTGCCCTTGATGCTGATTTCGAGCAATTATCTAAAAGTTTTATTCACCTGTTAAAGAAAAGTAAACTTTATGTCAAATAGATGTTGGTGTTTTTGATTATTGTTGTTTAAGGAGGTAAGGGCGTGGGGGTTAAACTGATATTGGCATTGATCCGCTTTTACCAAAAGTGGATCTCCCCGCTCAGGCCACCGAGCTGCCGCTTTGTGCCGACGTGTTCGCACTATGCATACCAGGCTTTTCAGAAGTATGGGTTGTTTAAAGGCAGCTATTTAGTGTTAAAACGTATGATGAAATGTCATCCCTTTCATCGGGGAGGATACGACCCGCTGCCTTAAGCGTTTTCAAGTGCTGCAGTATGATATGTGTGGTTAGGAGGAGTCACATTGTCTTCGAGAGTGTATTTAACGGCACTGTTGTTGGTCTTGGTTTTCATATTGACAGGCTGTAATTTTGAAGAACCGATTGATCCGGCCAACGGCATTTGGGATAAATTTTTCGTTTATCCCTTGTCCTGGGCTTTAGACTATTTTGCCCAATTGCTTAATCCGACTAACAACCCTGCCCTGGACCGCTACGGTTGGGCCATCGTGATTGTGACCGTTTTAATCCGTTTGCTGACGTTGCCTTTGATGGTCAAGCAGCTGAAAACATCTAAAGTGATGCAGGCCCTGCAACCTGAAATGGTGAAGCTTCGTGAAAAATACCAAAAAGATCAGCAACGTTTGCAGCAAGAAATGTTGAAACTATTCCAGAAACATAATGTGAACCCCTTGGCAGGGTGCTTGCCGGTATTGATACAAATGCCGATCTTAATCGCCTTTTATCATGCGATTATGCGCAATGAACATATTGCTTCCCATTCATTTTTATGGCTGCCTGATCTGGGAAATCCAGATCCGTTCTATATCCTCCCTGTGCTTGCTGGTCTGACCACTTATTTGCAGCAAAAGATGATGGGCATGCAAAATAATCCCCAGGTTCAGATTCTCATGGTGATTTTACCTATCATGATTGGGCTGTTTGCGATTTATTTCCCGTCAGCACTCTCCTTATATTGGGTGATCGGGAATCTGTTTACCATCGTGCAGACTTATTTTATGAGAGATATGTATAAATTAAACCAGGAGGTTGCCAGTAAGTGAACCAAGTAACCGCCAAGGGGAAAACGGTGGAAGAAGCTGTTCGTTTAGCGCTTGAAGAGTTGGGGGCAACAGAAGACCAGGTTGAGATCAAAGTCTTGCAAGAACCTTCGAGGGGATTTTTGGGGCTTGGTGCAAAGCCAGCCCTGGTTGAGGTCACGCTGATGCAAGCGGAAACGGAGAAAATGAAGCCAGCGGAACAAGAGCCCACACAAGCTGTTGTTGAGGCGGCCATACAGTTTCTGCAAGACGTGCTTCCCCAAATGGGAGTTGGCCAGGTACAGGTTGCAGCTGAAACCCGCGATGGCCAGGTTTGGCTGAACATTTCAGGGGAGCGGTTGGGGATTGCCATCGGCCGCCGGGGACAAACTTTGGATGCGCTGCAATATTTAACAAATGTGGTGGCCAATCGCCGTGCCGATCACCATGTCCGTTTGATCCTGGATGCCGAAAATTACCGCCAGCGGCGCAAACAGGCGCTGGAGCAGTTGGCTGACCGCTTGGCTAAGAAAGTGATTCGCACCCGGGAGAAAATTGTCTTGGAACCGATGAGCGCGGCAGAGCGAAAGATTATCCACACCCATCTCCAACACTATGCCGGTGTGATCACCAAAAGTGAAGGGGAAGAACCAAACCGGCGTGTGGTGCTCATCCCAAAATAAAAGTGAAGTTAAATTTCACGTAACCCTTGACTTATCCACATGTGGACAAGAATGCTGGTTAGCGTTCTTGTCCTTTTCTTTTTTGGCCAAAATGTGTTATTCTATTTATTTAGGAAAAACTAAAGACTTAACGGGATGTTTGTTGTGGATTGTGGATAAAGGATGGTGCCAATATGGAGTTTGATACCATTGCCGCTATCGCCACTCCAATGGGGGAAGGCGGGATTGCCATTGTTCGCGTCAGCGGTCCGGAGGCGATTGCGGTTGTTGATAAATTATATAGAGGAAGAAAAAAATTATCCACTGTGGACAGTCATACGATCCATTACGGTCACCTGGTGGATCCACAGACTGGAGAACGGATAGAAGAAGTGCTGGTCACGGTGATGAGAGCCCCGCGGACATACACGCGGGAAGACGTGGTGGAAGTTAATTGTCATGGCGGGCTGGTTTCTGTCAGACGGGTGTTAAATTACATTTTAAAGTATGGGGCCAGGTTGGCTGAACCCGGTGAGTTTACGAAAAGGGCTTTTTTGAATGGCCGGATTGACTTATCCCAGGCAGAGGCAGTGATTGACCTCATTCGGGCCAAAACAGACCGGGCGATGAAGAACGCTATGAAACAGGTGGAAGGACGCCTGTCTAAACTGATCAAGCGCTTAAGACAGGAATTAATTGAGACTTTGGCCCACATTGAGGTGACGATTGATTATCCTGAACATGATGTGGAAGAAGTGACGCAGCAATTTTTAAGGGAAAAGTGTGAACAGGTGAAAAAAGAGATTGAGCAGCTCTTGGCAACGGCAGAACAGGGCAAAATTTTGCGGGAAGGGCTCAAAACGGCTATTATTGGCCGCCCTAATGTGGGCAAGTCGTCCTTATTGAACGCCCTGGCCCATGAAAATAGAGCGATCGTCACCGACATACCTGGGACAACCCGGGATGTGCTTGAGGAATATGTCAATGTGCGCGGGGTCCCTTTGCAACTGATTGATACAGCTGGCATCAGGGAAACGGAGGATGTGGTGGAGCGGATCGGAGTTGAACGCTCCCGCCAGGTGTTGAAGGAAGCGGATTTGATCCTTTTGGTCCTGAACATTGCTGAGCCCTTTACAGAAGAGGACCAGGCGCTGCTTGACCTGGTAAAAGACATGAAAACGATCCTGATTGTCAATAAAACGGATCTTGAGCCGAAGCTGGATACAGACCAGCTCAAGGCACGCTACCCTCATCTTCCCTTAATCAAAATGTCGATTAAAGAGGAGAAGGGCTTAGATGAGCTGGAACAGGCAATCGCTGACCTCTATTTCAAGGGGGATATTGAAGCAGGGGATATGACATACGTCAGCAACAGCCGGCATATTGCCTTGTTGAACGAGGCGAAACAGTCCATTGAGGATGCTTTGGCTGCGTTGGAAATGGGATTGCCCGTAGATGTGGTCCAAATCGACATCCGCAAAGCATGGGAAAAGCTGGGCGAAATTATTGGGGATAATGTAAGTGAAAGCTTGATTGACCAGCTGTTTTCCCAGTTTTGTTTAGGCAAGTGACAGGTTTTTGGTGCGCTAAGTGTGATTGGTCCGGCGGATTAAACCGTAAAAGGAGCATTCCCGTTAGGAGCTTTTCCGGGGACTTGATCAAAAAAAGCCCTCTTGGTATGATGCAGGGGTGTCAACCACATCACTCACCATACCAAGGAGGACTTCAGATGAATTGTACACAAAA